>JAGDAL010000300.1 GCA_017959525.1 Lachnospiraceae bacterium
TCTTGATGAACCAGGACTCACGTGCATAGTAAATGAGCGGCGTGTCGCATCTCCAGCAGAAGGGATAATCATGCTCGAACTTCGGAGCATCAAATAACAATCCACGGGACTCTAGCTCTTTTAATACTTCCGGATCGGCACTTACAGCACCGCGCTCCATCTCAGCCTTGGTAGGCTTTGCACGCATGCCGGCAAACGGAGTGACATCTAACATCTCACCCTTCTCATTCACCATCTGTACGAATGGCAAGTCATACTTACGTCCAACCTGCGCATCGTCTTCACCGAATGCAGGAGCGATATGTACGATACCGGTACCGTCGGTCATGGTAACGTAGGAATCGCATACTACATAGAAGCCCTGCTTGTGCTGCTTGTCAGCACTATCCTTGGCGCACTGATACAATGGCTCATATGCCTTGTGCTCTAAGTCAGTACCCTTGTAGGTCTCTAATACTTCGTATGCCTTCTGGCCTTCCTCAGCAAGCTTGCCAAGAATGGTATCCAAAAGTGCTTCTGCCATGTAATAGGTATAGCCGTCTGCAGCCTTCACCTTCACGTAGGTCTCATCCGGATTCACGCAGAGAGCCACGTTACTTGGAAGAGTCCAAGGGGTTGTGGTCCATGCAAGGAAGTAAGCATCTTCATCTGCAACCTTAAAACGAACAACTGCAGAACGCTCCTTCACAGTCTTGTAACCCTGCGCAACTTCCTGAGAAGAAAGCGGGGTTCCGCAACGCGGGCAGTAAGGAACAATCTTAAAGCCCTTGTACAAAAGCTTCTTGTTCCAGATTTCCTTCAAAGCCCAGAACTCGGACTCGATGAAGTTATCATCATAGGTAACGTATGGGTCATCCATATCAGCCCAGAATCCTACGGTTCCGGAGAAATCTTCCCACATACCCTTATACTTCCAAACGGATTCCTTACACTTATCGATGAAAGGCTCCATTCCGTATTCTTCAATCTGCTCCTTACCATTGAGGCCAAGCAGCTTCTCTACCTCTAACTCTACCGGAAGGCCATGGGTATCCCAGCCTGCCTTACGGGGTACATACTTGCCCTTCATAGGCTGGTAACGAGGAATCATATCCTTGATGACACGGGTCAATACGTGACCGATGTGTGGCTTACCGTTAGCGGTTGGCGGTCCGTCATAGAAGGTATAGGTCTCGCCCTCTTTGCGGCTGTCCATGGACTTCTTGAAAATGTCGTTGTCTTTCCAGAACTTCTCAACCTCTTTCTCACGGTCAACGAAGTTCAGATCCGGATTTACTTTCTGGTACATCTTTTCTTCCTTTCCCTTATAAAAAAATAAAGAGCCCTTCATCCGCATAGGACGAGGGCTCTCTCGCTTATAAACCACCTAATACGCTGTACTTAAGGGAACATCCCTTGCATACATGGTTCTCGTAACGGGAGAACATCCGACTCACCTACTAAGGATTCCCTGTTCAGCTCGCAGCCTGCTTACGCCAAGAAGTGATTTTCCAAAGAGGACTACTGGTATCGGCTCACACCAAACCCGACTCGCTGTACGTTCATCACGTCTTCGTACTCTCTTCTTATAGCTTTTCTCAATATTATTAACGCTTAAATTATAGCTAGGGGACGAAGGCATGTCAAGGGTTTGCCCTTGCATCTTCCGGGGGATTTTGTAAAAGAATGGTCACTTCTTTTTTGGTGTATTTTCCACCCCAATCGTAGTAAAATAGTACTATACACATAGGCACTGGGGGGTGCTTTTTACGGGGGAGGTTTTTACCATGAATCGGAAAAGACAGATGGGATTATTGACAGCAGTATTCATGCTCTTTGTCGTTCTTTTTCCAAGCAGGGTTTCTGCAGCTTCTTCCTGGGGTACACCCTACCGCATTCTTGTGATTTGTTCTTATAATTATTCTTTCCAGACGGTTCCCGAACATATCAATGGCTTAGTGAAGGGCTTAGGCGATCTTAATTACGAAATCAATTATGAGACCATGGACGCCAAAACCTATTATCATACGTCGGATATTGCGCAGTTCTACAATTATCTCTCTTACAAGTTGCATCAGGTAGCCCCGTACGATTTGGTGGTCCTAATGGATGATACGGCTCTTCGATTCGGCATCAACTACCGTCAGCAGCTCTTTGACAATACCCCCATGGTATTCCTTGGCATCAACTCCATCTCCGATGCCACCACCGCATCTGCCTTAAATGATGTTACCGGTATTGCGGAGGTTTTGGATTACGAGAGTAATTATGAGCTTACGCAAAAAATGTTCCCGAAGCGAAATCACTTCGTGGTGCTCTGTGACTCTTCCAACACCAGCGCCGGCGAATACATTGAATTTTTAAAATTCACGGAGAATCATCCGGATTTGAACTATACCGTCATCAACGCTTCCTACTATTCCCGGGATGGCTTTGCCAGAGCGTTGCAGGAGGTTCCGACCAATGAGAGCGTCATGTTCTGCCTGGATTTTTCCACCGATGGGGAGGGCAATGTCTACACCCCACTGGCGGGAGCAAAATTCATCACTGCCAATATGCCAAACGTTCCGGTCATTCGTCCTTCGGCGGCCATTAATTACGATGGTTTCCTGGGCGGTTATTCCTACTCCTATGTAGACGCAGGCAAGCGGGCCGGCACCATGGCCAGAGCCATTCTGCAGGGTAGCGACCCGGATGATTTGATTTTTGTTACCACACCGCTTACCAAGCTGACCTTAGAACAAAGCGTGTTGGATACCTTTGGTATTAACTATACCCTGATTCCGGAGGGTGCTACGGTACTGAACGAGCGCACCACCTTGCGCACCATTTACCGGGATTACACGGTCATTACCAACCTGTTAATCCTGATTTTCCTCTTGCTGGCGGCCATTATCCTGCTGTTGGTATTCGCCAACGTACGCCGTAACCAGCTCATCAATCAGGATTTCTTAACCAAGATGCCAAACCGTACCTACTTGAATCGCAAGATTCGTACGGCAAAAGAGAACCACGCCACCTACGGCATTATTATGGTGGATTTGGACAATTTTAAAACCATCAACGATACCTTCGGCCATACTGCCGGAGATGAACTGCTGTTGGCATTTGCTACCCGTCTGAAATCCTTAAGCAATCGGGATGTGACCTTCGGCCGTATCGGTGGAGATGAGTTCATGGGCTTTATGCCGGCTCCAACCCACGAAAAAGCTGACACCATCTGCAGAGATATCGTGCAAACAATGTCAGCTCCATTTTCTTTATCCACCGGTGAAATTCAAATCACCGCCAGCATCGGATGCGCCATGTATCCACAGGACACCGATGATGTGATGTTGGTCAGCCGCTTAGCCGACCAGGCCCTCTATGCCGTCAAGGAAAGCGGTAAGAACGACTACCGTTTATTCCGTGACACGTTGAAAGCCTAAATCTCCATAGGTATAACTACCATATCGATCCACCAGAGTTTCTACGGCATTGTCTGCCGTTACCGTCTCCGGCTCCAACAGGAAGGAGGGTACGCAGATGATGCCGTTGTCATATTCCGCCTCGTCATAGCGACAAGGGAACTCCATCCGTTTGGCTAAGGATGCATCCACACCCTCGCCGTTTAGAATGGCCTTGGTCAACTCTACCGCCATCAAAGCTTCCTGATTCAAATCCTTATAGACGGACATGGACTGCTTGCCTTCCATCATGGCATCCAGGTTCTTAATGTCACAATCCTGACCGGTAATCACTACCGGTTCCTCTCTTTGATACTCCGCATCCAATGCCTGAATCACACCAAGGGCCGTAGAATCGTTGGCGCACAACACGCCGTGCAGCGTAATGGAGGATCCGTAATAGGCTCCTAGCAGAATCTCCATACGACTTCTGGCATTCTCTCCGGACCACTGGTCCGTCGACGTGGTAAAAAAGTCCTGCTGTCCCGAGAGAATCTGTACCTCACCGGAATCAATGTAAGGCTTTAACACATCATAGGCACCGCGGTAAAAATAATTCGCATTGTTATCTGCGGAATCACCGGAAACAAATTCAATGTGAAAGGTCTGATTGTACGGATGATCCAGATTCAGGGCATCCCGCATGTATTCGCCCTGCAGCTGTCCTACCCGGTAATTGTCATAGGAAACATATGCCGCTACATATGGTGTATCCCGAATCAAACGATCGTAGGAAATCACCGGAATATTATTCTCTGCCGCCGTCCGCATCACATGGGACAGTGCTTTGCCGTCCACGGCTGCAACACTCAATACATCCGCCTGATTCTCTATCATCCGATTGATGTTATCAATCTGCGTATCAATCAAATTGTCGGAGAAGTTCAGCTCCACTTCGTAGCCTTCGCTCTCCAAATGTTTCTTCAAAAATTCCCCATCGTGGTTCCATCGCTCCAGGGAACTGGACGGCATGCTAATACCGACCCGCAGTACCCCATCATCGGAATGATGGTCCTCCACCGTGATTGCCTGATTCTCTTCCAAATCCGCCGTCGGCGTATCCCCACTTGCACATCCTACCAACAGGACGGCAGACATCAGGCACCACATCCATCTCTTTTTCAAAAAATCTCACCCACATCCATGACTATATTCTTACATGGAGCATATGAAAGTAGCCCCATATAAACAGTCCGATTAAAATCAAAATGCCGATATATGCTAATCCCAGCCACATACCGACCATCACCACACGGCTGGTTCCATACAGCCGGTCGTGATAAAAAGCCAAGCACACTGCAGCGATTGCCAGTACCAGTCCGATATACCAGAATACCACCAAAAGAAAGCATAGTACTCCACAGGTCAGGCATAGAAATCGAAGCAGTGTCTCCTTCTGTTGTTCGTCCATTATTCTTCTTCCATAAACGCAAATATCATCTTATAATATGCCACACGATCCATCGTGTTTGCATTAAAAATTTCGTGTCGGGATAACGGGAACTCCTCCAATCGAATGCGATCGTTGCGCTCCACAAAACGATGTTGTCCCTTGGCACTCACCAGCGCATCTTCTCCGGCGCTAAGCAACAGCACAGAGGTCTGAATCTTATCCGCATGCTTGATGGCCTGCTTCATAGCCCGGGACGCCGCACGTCCCCAACTGTAATCCCCACCGGTGGTGCGATACTCTAAGTGTGCCATCCGAAGATGGAACTGGTAGTCATATCTGGCCTTGGAGATAGCCGAGCAGTTCGGATAGGGACTCTCTGGCACAAAATCATGCTGTCCCGGTAGATACCGATTGGTCCAACCGCAAATCTTGGACCAGAACAAAAGCAAGGATACCAGGATCGGATTCGTATCGTTCCAACGCATCATCAGCATGGGAGAACTCAAAATCGCCCTGGAAAAATAAGTCGGGTACTGTTCCAAAAACAGTGCGCCCACACAGCCACCCATGGAATGACTAAAGAGAATCAGTCGTTCATGGTTCGCCTTCGTAAGCACGACGCGGTCCACAAAATCCCGGAAATCTTCCACATACTCCGAGAAATCATTGATATGCACCATATCCCGATTCTCTACCTCTCTGGTGGAATATCCGTGTCCACGCATCTCCGGCAGGAACACGCTATATCCCGCCTGGTAGAAATAATACATCACTTCATGATACTTAAAGAATCCTTCACAGAACCCGTGACTGATTACAACAGTCCCCTTTGGATTCGGATGAATCAGATAGTGATAATGAATCTTCCCGCGGTTCTCCAAGCGCAGATATCCTTCCATGCAGAATCTGCTTAAAAGCGGCGCAACCTTCGCCGTCATGCATTCTTTGAAATTCTCTTCGCCAAAGTAAAAGCTCTCACTTTCCCACTGTTTGCTCAAAGTATCTCCCTCTTTTTAATCGTCAAAATCGAATGCTTCCAATCCCTTCTTGGTAATCAGTTTGCTGTCGCCATGCTTCACCTGAATCATGGTGATAAATGCGGCTGCCATGAAAATTGCTGCATATGGAAAAAGTGTTGTATATCCAACACGATTCATTAACGTTCCGGCCAAAATCGGTGTCACAATCTGTGCTGCCATACTGAAGGTGTAGTAGTATCCGGTGAAACGACCGATGTCGCTACCCTTACACATCTCTACCACCATCGGAAGACTGTTGACGTTAATAGCCGCCCAGCCCATACCAACGAAGGCAAAAATCACATACAATAGCGGACTAAACTGATCCGCAACCAAAGTATAAATAAAGCAAATCACAAAGCAGGCAGTCATTAATACGACACCGCTTAGGATGGTCTTTTTCCGTCCGATATTGCTGGCAATGGCACCAACCGGAATATAGGAAAGGATTGCTCCTAAGGTTGCAATGGTTAAACATAAGCTGGCGCTTCCCAAGCTCATGTTCCACATGCGATTGGCATAGGTGGTAAACCAGGTTTCCATGGCATTATAAGAAATGAACCACAAAGCAATAGATGCCAACAAAAGCCCCAGGCTTCGCTTTACTTCCGGTGGAAGCTTCTCTTCTCCGGATGCATCCACCACGGTCTCCTGCTCTTCCGGATGCTCGGCCTCATAGGCTGCCATCTCTTTGTTTAGCTTCACTTCGTCTACCGTGATAAGGACAATCAGCATGCCGGCAATCATAATACCAGCTACGATCATAAACAACGGCATGTAATTTACATGATCAAGTCCTGCGGTCCGCTTCTCGGAATAGAGCACGGATGCAATGGCAAGGTAGAGAATACCACCGATGGCACCCATCAAATTGATAATGGCATTGGCCTTGCTTCGCAGTGGCTTTGGAGTCACGTCCGGCATCAAAGCAACGGATGGGCTTCGATAGGTTCCCATGGATACTAAGATACAGCCCAATACCACGATGAACAGAATCTGCTTACTAAGGGCCGGTGCTGCAGCATAGGCATTATCCAATACCGGTAAGAACAACATCAGCACAACGGATACCAAGGTTCCATACAGAAGGAACGGCTTGCGGCGTCCCATCTTGCTCTTGCAGCGGTCGGAAATTCCGCCAAACAAAGGCAACAAAAAAATGGCAAGGACATTGTCCGCTGCCATAATTGCTCCGGATATCGTCTCATTCATTGCGAAGGTATTAGTCAAGATTAATGGAATTATGCTGTTATACATCTGCCAAAAGGCGCAGATGGATAAGAACGCAAATCCCACGCGAATGGTCTGTCCGGTCTTCAGTTTCATGTTAAAAATCCCCCTTGTGTCCCCATACTTTTGCTTCCCGTCTTAGCGGGTAAATGCTAGAATTCTATCTTTCAGTTTATCAGAATTCATCAAATAACTAAAGTGATTTTCCCCCGGTAAAATCTCCATGGAGGCCTGCGGAATCTCAGACGCAATGTACTTGGTCTCTTTGCGACGAATCATATCGTCTTCTCCGGCTAATACCAAGGTCTTCACCCCAATGCTACGTAACTGCTCCTTGGTAATGTTCGGCTCTTCGATCATGAGACGATCCAGTGGATTGCCCATCTTCTTGAAGCGCTTCTTAATCTCACGATAAGCATATCCTTCCATACCCTTCGGTGTGGTATTACCACCACATAAGATGAGAGATCCTGCGGTATTCGGATGATGGATTTCCAACAACATGGCAAGAATTGCTCCGTCACTGAATCCCAACACTACCGGATGATCCAACTCCAAGAACCGAATCAACTGATACACATCCTCTGCCATCTGCTCGTAGTGATACTCGCTGGGTGTCGCGGATGCGCCATGGCCTCTGGTGTCCATGGCATACATGGTAAACTCCTGCTCCAAAGACTCCATTAATTCTTTGAAGATTTCATGGTCTTCTCCGTTGCCGTGCAACAGCACCATGGGACGTCCTTCTCCTACTTTATCGTAATAGATAATCTGACTTTCTAACTGTACGTACATAAGCTATCTCCTTATACCTTCAGTATAAATGTATCCCCCAAAGAAAAACAAGCCTAGCTTTCGCTAGGCTCGTTATTTTTAGTCATGCTTCGGAATCAACTTCTCAGTTCCACCCATGTAAGGCTGTTATGCCTTCGGGATATTAACAGAGCCGTCTGCGTTCAAGCTGTTCTCCAAGAATGCGATGAGCATACGAGGAGGAGCAACTACGGTGTTGTTCAAGGTGTGAGCAAAATACTTGTTGCCGTCTGCACCCTTCACACGAATCTTCAGACGTCTTGCCTGTGCATCTCCTAAGTTAGAGCAGCTTCCTACTTCGAAGTACTTCTGCTGTCTTGGGGACCATGCCTCAACGTCACAGGACTTCACCTTCAGATCTGCCAAGTCACCGGAGCAGCACTCTAAGGTACGTACTGGGATATCCAAGGAGCGGAACAAATCTACGGTGTTCTGCCACAACTTGTCATACCAAACCTTAGACTCTTCCGGCTTACATACAACGATCATCTCCTGCTTCTCGAACTGATGGATACGATATACACCACGCTCTTCGATACCGTGTGCACCCTTCTCCTTACGGAAGCATGGAGAGTAGCTGGTTAAGGTATAAGGTAACTTCTCTTCGTCATTTACGGTATCAATGAACTTACCAATCATGGAATGCTCGGAAGTACCGATGAGGTAGAGGTCCTCGCCCTCAATCTTGTACATCATGGCATCCATCTCATCGAAACTCATAACGCCGGTTACGACATTGGAACGAATCATGAATGGTGGTACGCAATAGGTAAAACCACGATTGATCATGAAGTCTCTCGCATAAGAGATGACTGCGGAATGAAGTCTTGCAATATCTCCCATTAAATAGTAGAAGCCGTTACCTGCAACCTTGCCGGCAGCATCCAAATCGATACCATCGAAACGATCCATAATATCGGTATGATACGGTACTTCAAAATCAGGAGTCAGCGGCTCGCCGAACTTCTCAATCTCTACGTTACAGGAATCATCCTTACCAATCGGAACACTTGGATCGATGATGTTTGGAATGGTCATCATATCCTTGGTGATCTTCTCCTGCAATTCCTTCTCCTGCACTTCGAGCTCTGCAAGACGGTCTGCATTCTTGGTAACCTGAGCCTTTACAGCTTCGGCTTCCTCTCTCTTACCTTCCTTCATAAGTGCTCCGATTTCCTTGGATAACTTATTACGGGAAGCACGAAGATCGTCTGCCTCCTGCTGTGCTGCTCTGGCAGCCTTGTCTAACTCAATTACTTCGTCGACCAACGGAAGCTTGTGATCCTGGAACTTCTTCTTGATGTTCTCTTTTACTTCTTCCGGATGCTCTCTTAAGAACTTAATATCAATCATGATTCTATCTCCTTAAGTCTATCTTAGAACTGACCCTGCAATGGATATTTGTCGGTCAGTGTCTTAACGATTGCCTGTGCCTTTGCAACACCGGCTTCGCCTTCTTTGATTACCGTAGCAATTGCTTCGGCAACCTGATCGAAGTCTGCGGCATTCAATCCGCGGCTGGTTGCTGCCGGTGTACCCAAGCGGATACCACTGGTAACAAACGGACTCTTCGGATCGTTCGGTACGGTATTCTTGTTGGCAGTGATGTTGGCACTATCCAACAGCTTCTCCACTTCCTTACCGGTCTTCTCATAAGATACAAGATTGACCAGCATCAAGTGGTTATCGGTTCCGCCGGAAACAATATCGATATCTCTGCTCATTAAGCCTTTGCACAGTGCCTGTGCATTATCGATGATGTTCTTAGCGTAAGTTTTGAACTCCGGCTTCAATGCTTCTTCGAAGCAGATGGCCTTCGCTGCAATCACGTGCATCAGTGGACCACCCTGGGTTCCAGGGAAGATTGCCTTGTTGAAGTTGTACTTCTCATTGGCTTCGGCAGTTGCCATAATCATTCCGCCACGCGGTCCGCGTAATGTCTTGTGTGTCGTTGTAGTTACGATATCGGCATATGGCACCGGAGACATATGGTAGCCGGTAGCAACCAAGCCTGCGATATGTGCCATATCCACCATGAGAACAGCACCAACCGCATCGGCAATCTCTCTAAACTTCTTGAAGTCGATTGCTCTTGCATATGCACTGGCTCCGGCGATAATCAACTTCGGCTTGCACTCCTTGGCAAGGCGAAGCACCTCATCGTAATCAATATATCCGTCATCATTCACACCATACGGCACAATATTGAAATACTTACCGGAAAAGTTCACCGGGCTTCCGTGTGTCAGATGTCCGCCGTGATCTAAGCTCATACCCATAATGGTATCTCCCGGCTCGCAAACTGCGAACTGCACGGCCATGTTAGCCTGTGCTCCGGAATGTGGCTGTACGTTCACGTACTCTGCACCGAATAACTTCTTGGCACGCTCGATTGCTAAGTTCTCCGCAATATCAACAATCTCACAGCCGCCATAGTAACGCTTACCCGGGTAACCTTCTGCGTACTTATTGGTAAGTACGCTTCCCATAGCAGACATCACAGCCGGGCTCACCCAGTTCTCGGATGCGATGAGCTCGATATGCTGTGACTGTCTGGCAAATTCCTTTTCAATGACCTCTGCAATGGCAGGGTCCACCGCCTTGATGTCGTCAAGTGTGTACATGATCTTTTTCCTTTCTTTTCCTTACAATATTACAATATGAAAAAACTTATACCAGGATACCCTGATTCTCGCGGGTCGCCTTCTCGTGAACCTTCTTCGCCTTCTTCGGCTTGGAAGAATAATCCTCATCCTTGTGACGGTTCTTGATGTAAAGCTTCATTAAGAACCACAACTCGGTAGCCAAGCAAACAGAAGAGTAAGTACCTACAATCACACCTGCCAACAGAGGAAGTGCGAACTCACGAATAGAGGATACACCCAGGATTAGCAGCATCAAAACAGTGATTGCTGTAGTGAAGGATGTACTCAAGCTTCGGGTCAAGGTATCAGTCAAGCTGGTGTTACACAGTGTTTCCAACTCCTCACGACGGAACTCACTTCTGCCGTTCATACGCTCACGGATACGGTCAAAGATAACGATGGTATCGTTGATGGAGTATCCGATAACAGTCAACATACAAGCGATGAAGGCGCTACCTACGGTAATACGAGCCAATGCATAAAGAGCAAGTACAACCAATACGTCGTGGAACAATGCGATAACCGCACTGCTTGCAAAACGCAGATCCTTGAATCGAATCCAGATGTAAATCAGCATCAAAAGTACTGCAACAAGTACAGCGATAATAGACTGTCTACGCATCTCTCCGCTGACGGTAGAGCTGATATTCTCGCTGGAAATGCTATCCTCGGTTACACCGAAGTTCTCTTCCATTGCTGCGTTGAATTTCTCACGCTCAGGAAGCTGTAAGGTCTTGGTCTTGAAGATTACTGTGTTACCACCGTCTACCTTCTGAACCTGAATATCGTTATCACCGGTAATGGTAGAAACAACCGGAACGATGGTGCTGTCAATTTCTTCCAAAGAGTATTCCTTGTCGAAGGTTACGGTTGTGGAAGTACCGCCTAAGAACTCCAAGCTGTAGTTCAAAGACTTATCGCCCATTGCAGTATGTGCAACCATGGAAATCACACCTGCACCGATCACTACAATAGATAATGCAAAGAAGATTGCCTTCTTGCCAATGAAGTTGATGGTCTTGAATCCCTTCGCCTTACCATATACCTTGGTGTTGGTTACGCCGATTGCAATGAAGGCCTGAACCAACAAACGGGTAATCAGCAATGCGGTAAACATGGAAAGAATAACACCGAGCGCTAAGGTGATTGCAAATCCCTTAACGGTACCGGATCCAAGTACACCAAGTACTGCTGCGGCAATCAAGGTTGTGATGTTACCATCGATGATGGCGCTCATTGCCTTGTGGAATCCGCCTTCTACGGCAGCCTTCACGTTCTTGCCTGCTGCAACTTCCTCACGAATACGTGTGAAGATAATAACGTTCGCATCTACTGCCATACCGATGGAGAGGATAATACCTGCAATACCAGGTAAGGTCAGTGTCACGTCGAATAAGTACAAAATAGAAATGGTTAATACGGTATATAAAGCCAATGCCAAGGAAGCAACAAATCCCGGGAACAAATAAACGGCTATCAAGAATACCATAACCAATGCCAAACCAATGGCTGCAGCCTTAAAACTGGTAGATAATGCATCACTACCAAGCTGAGCACCTACAACCTCAGACTGAATCTCCTGAAGCTTGATATCCAATCCACCGATACGAATGTAAGAAGCTAACTTCTCAGCTACTTCAAAGCTCTCAATATGCTCGATAACTGCCTCACCGCCGTTGATTGCTTCGTTAACACGAGGTACACTGACAAAATGTCCGTCGTAGTAAATACCAATGGTCTCACCTGCTGCCGCAGCCTTAGCGGTTGCATCTGCAAATGCTTTCGCACCCTTAGAGGTAAAGCTCAATGCTACTACCGGCTCGGAAGCGTTGGTGGTCTGGTTGGTACGATACTTTGCATCGGAACTAGCCACATCAGAACCGGTCAATACAACAGATCCGTTGTCGATCAAATCCTCGATTTCATAGTTCAATACGTACTCACCGGTAGCCTGGTTGTAAGAATAGTTCTGGTTACCATCGCTATCGGTCTGTGTAATGAAGTACAAGGTTCCCGGTGTTCCCAATGCTTCCAACAATGCGTTGGCATCGCTGACACCCGGAATCTCAACGGTGATTCGACGATCACCCACCTGGTATACGCTTGCTTCTGTGGTAGAAGCTTCGTTACCCAAGTCGTTCTCAATACGCTGCTGTAATTTCAGAATGGTATCTGCCATCTGTTCGGAAGTCGGTGTCTTACCTTCTGCTTCGTAGGTAATGCTGACACCACCGGCCAAATCCAATCCAAGCTTCAAGCTATCATCTGCCCCTTTGCCGGTTGCGGATATAATCGTTGCTGCATAGTATCCCAATAATCCGAGGATTAAGAAGAATACGACAAGAACACATATACCCTGTCCTTTTTTCATTCCCTTCATCTCTTGTTCTCCTGTTCTTTACAATGTATGCACTCCGCTATTCTGCGGTAGCCGCCTGAATCATAATTGCGCATTCAATACGCTTCTTCTGTAGTTCACACCCCAACGCATAGTTGCCGCGAATATCGCCGGTGAAGTTGTACGCATTGGCTGCGCATCCACCGCTGCAATAGAACTTCGCGAAACAGTCCTTACATGCCGGACGGGAGTAAACGTTGCACCCCTTAAACTGGGTCTGCATCTCGGTATTGGTAATACCGGTCCACACATCACCCATCTTGAATCCTTCGGTTCCAACGAACTGGTGGCAAGGATATAACTCACCGCTCGGTGTTACTGCCATGTACTCGGTTCCTGAACCGCAACCGCTTAAGCGCTTGTAAACACATGGTCCGCCTTCCAAATCAATCATGAAGTGGAAGAAAGTGAAATCCTTGTCGGTGCCGTGACGCTTCACCATCTCGGCAGCCAGCTTGTCGTACTCTTCGAAGAGCTTCGGCAGATCCTCTTCCTGTAATGCATAGTCATCGGTGGACTGTGCAACTACCGGCTCAACGGAAATCTGCTTGAATCCCAAGTCTGCCAAGTGAAGGACATCCTCGGAGAAGTCTAAGTTGTTGTGTGTAAAAGTACCTCTTGCATAGTACTTCTGCTGTCCACGACTCTCAGCGAACTTCTGGAATTTCGGAAGAACGATGTCGTAGCTTCCGTCTCCACGCTGGAACGGACGCATCATATCGTGGATCTCCTTGCGGCCGTCAATACTTAAGACCACATTGTCCATCTCGCGGTTCGCGAACTCCATGATCTCGTCATTGAGTAACACGCCGTTGGTGGTTAAGGTAAAGCGGAAATGCTTGTCGTGGTTCTTCTCCAACTCACGACCGTAAGCAACCAACTGCTTCACCACATCAAAATTCAGTAACGGTTCGCCGCCGAAGAAGTCGACTTCTAAGTTCCGGCGGTTACCGGAATTGGCAACCAAAAAGTCCAGCGCCTGCTTACCAACTTCGAAAGGCATCAGCTCTGCCTTCTTGCCGTGGTAGAGTCCCTCTTCCGCAAAGCAATACTTGCAGGAAAGGTTACATGCATGTGCGATGTGAAGACACAGAGCCTTCACTACCGTCGGGCGCTTGGTATAATCGATGACACGGTTCTCGTATTCATCCTTGGTGAAAAGGGAGCCCTCTTCCTTGAGCGATGTAATCTCATCATAGGCTTCCTCTAACTCCTCGCGGGAGATATTCGGATAGGTCTTCGCAACCTCTGCGATGACGCTCTCCTTATCATGATCCTCATAAAGAGCAATCATGTCATAACTTACTTCATCAACGACATGAATAGCTCCACTGTTGATATCCATGACGATGTTGTATCCATTGTTTTTGTACTGGTGAATCAAAGTACAAAACCTCTCTTTCTACTGCCTAATAACGTGGAAATGACCGAAGGCAAAAGCCTTCGGTCTTAGTCTTTCCTAAAATGAAATCATCAGAAGCTTATTTGTTGTTCTCACAGCTCTGGTTACCAACAGTACAAGAAGTCTTGCATGCAGACTGGCAAGAAGTCTGGCACTCACCGCAGCCACCCTTCTTAACAGTGTTCTGAAGTCTCTTTGTGTTTAAAGTCTTAACGTGCTTCATATGTGCATCTCCTTTTCTGATTTACTTTTCATATACACTCTTACAATCAGTATAGATTGCCTTGGTATTATATCATGAATGGGCATTTCAAGTAAACATCTATGTTCACCTGTTTCCCTATTCTTCCGCCGGTTTTTCCTCGGTAATTTTCGCGGTATCCACGCATGCTTTCACGCCCAGATTTGCCAATGCCAACTTATGGATGTAAAGGCTTCCCACCTCAGCAGTAGAACCGTAGTTCAATGCCAAAGTCTCCTCGGACGCACCATCCGCACTTATGTAGTCCTTAATGTACTCCTGATATGCTTCGTCGCTTAACTCAATACCTTCAGTCTCAGCGATTGCCAAGAATACCATCTCCGTATTTAAGTTGGTTTTTACACGCTCTTCCACATAACTGCGATACTCCTCAACGGTTGCACCGCTCATGGAAGCATCTGCTGCCCATGCTGCGTTCAACTCAGCGGTTGTACTCACGCCAAACTGCTTCATCAACAGGCGGATGTAATCATCAGTTCTTGCAGCAACTACATTCTCCGGATAGGAATTGACAGTTGCATTATCAATGACCTGATTAATCA
>JAGDAL010000029.1 GCA_017959525.1 Lachnospiraceae bacterium
ACTGGAAATGTAAAATGTTGCAAATACCACAAACGCGTTATTAGAACTGCACAAAAAAACGAAGCGGGATGTGTAACGTTTCCACAATTTTTGTGCTAAATGTCTAGAAAACGAGATTTTTTGGATTTTTAATGTTGCATTTTAACGAATTAAGTGGTAACTTATGTCTTGGGGAAAGAATTAATAGGTTGGGGCCGAGGAGAGATGAGAACATGGCTAATGGTACAGATTCATAATCTGTTTTATTAGCTATGTTCTTTTTTTATTCCGTTTTCTCAAAATCGCATAAATAGCCGTTGGGGGCTTTTATGAATATCAATCATATAAAAGGAGGAACTTTTATGGCAAAGTATGTAATGGCGCTTGATGCGGGTACAACAAGTAAACGTTGTATCTTATTCAACGAGAAGGGTGAGATGTGTTCCGTAGCCCAGAAAGAGTTTACACAGTACTTTCCTCAGCCAGGCTGGGTAGAGCATGATGCAAACGAAATCTGGCAGACACAGCTTTCCGTTGCTCGTCAGGCAATGCAACAGGTTGGCGCATCTGCATCAGACATTGCAGCAATCGGTATTACGAACCAGCGCGAGACAGTTATCGTTTGGGATCGTACCACCGGACAGCCTATCACCCATGCAATCGTATGGCAGTGCCGTCGTACTGCTGACTTTGCAGAGGCTGAGAAGGCAAAGGATCCTGGAATCGTAGAGAAGTTCCAGAAGAAGACAGGTTTGAAGTTTGACCCATACTTCTCCGGAACCAAGATTCGTTGGATCTTAGACAATGTACCTGGAGCACGTGAGAGAGCTGAAAAAGGGGAATTAGCTTTCGGTACTGTAGATTCCTGGTTGATCTACAAGTTAACAAAGGGCAAGGTACATGTAACCGATTACTCTAATGCATCCCGTACCTTATTGTTCAACATCAACACCTTAGAGTGGGATGATGAACTGTGCGAGATCTTGCAGATTCCGAAGAGCATGCTTCCGGAAGCAAAGCCTTCCAGCTGCATTTACGGAGAGAGTGATCCGGAATTCTTTGGTGGCCCTGTTAAGATTGCAAGCGCAGCCGGAGATCAGCAGGCAGCATTGTTCGGACAGACCTGCTACAACGAAGGTGAAGCAAAGAATACCTATGGTACCGGTTGCTTCATGTTAATGAATACCGGTGACAAGCCAATCTTCTCTAAGAATGATTTGTTAACCACCATCGCATGGGGATTGGACGGCAAAGTAACCTATGCATTGGAAGGTTCCGTATACGTTGCAGGTGCTGCAATTCAGTGGTTGAGAGACGAGTTGAAGGTCGTTGATCAGTCTCCGGATTCCGAGTACTTCGCAACCCGTGTGGATGATACCAACGGATGCTACGTTGTTCCTGCATTCACAGGACTTGGTGCTCCTTACTGGGATCCATACGCACGTGGAGCTATCACAGGCTTGACCCGTGATGTTAACAAGTATCACATTATCCGTGCTACCTTGGAGTCTTTGGCATATCAGACCTACGATGTACTTCATGCTATGGAATTAGACGCAGGCAAGAAGTTAACCGCATTGAAGGTTGATGGTGGTGCATCTAAGAACAACTTCTTAATGCAGTTCCAGTCTGATATCATCAACACCAACGTTCTTCGTCCAAGCTGTGTAGAGACAACCGCTATGGGTGCTGCTTACTTAGCAGGTCTTGCAGTTGGTTACTGGTCCAGCAAGGAAGACGTAATTAAGAACTGGGCAGTTGATAAAGAGTTCAAGCCGGAAATGGATGGCGCAACTCGCGAGAAGGCTCTGAAGGGATGGGCTCAGGCAGTTGCTTCCACTCGTGGATGGGCAAAAGAGAACTAAAAGGGGTTTATTGTTTTTACAAAATATTAAGGGGGTATATTAATGACAGCTTATATTGCAGAATTCTTAGGAACTATGATTCTTGTCATCTTAGGTGACGGTGTTTGTTGTAACGTTAGCTTAAATAAGTCAGGCATGAAGGGCGCTGGTCCTGTACATATCCTGATTGGTTGGGGAATGGCAGTTATGGTTCCTGCATTTTGCTTTGGTGCACAGTCCGGCGCTCACTTTAACCCGGCTGTAACCATCGGAGTTGCTATCCGTGGCGGCATGGATTGGGCTTTGGTTCCTGGCTATATCGTAGCTCAGTTGCTTGGCGGTTTTGTAGGTGCAGCAATCTTATTGCTTCTCTACAAGGATCACATCAAAGCAACCGAAGAAGACGATGTTGTTCGTGGATGCTTCTGTACAGCACCTTCCATTCCTAACGTTGGATTGAACTTCTTATCTGAGTTCGTAGCTACTTTCCTGTTGGTATTCACACTTGCAGCAATCCCAGGAAACGCTGGTGACTCCGCAGTTAGCTGGATCTTAGTATATGGCGTCATCGTATCTATGGGCGCATCCTTCGGTGGATTAACCGGATACGCAATGAACGCAGCAAGAGATTCTGCTCCACGTTTGGCTTACCAGCTTCTTGGACCAAACAAGGGCAAGAAGAATGCAAACTGGGCATATGGCTGGATTCCGTTGGTAGCACCAATCCTTGGTGGTATCTGCGCATCTCTTGTTTATATGGCAGTATTTGCATAAAAGAGCATTCGTATAACAAAGGATTGTGGCGGCACTTTTGCTGCCGCCACAGATATCCTTTATAAGAAAGGGGTAACAATAGTGATTTACGATGTAGTTATCATCGGAGCAGGCGTGAGTGGAAGCGCCATTGCCAGAGAGCTTTCCAAGTACAAACTAAACACCGTTGTTTTGGAGAAGTTTGAGGATGTGTGCTCCGGCACAAGTAAAGCAAATAGTGCGATCGTTCATGCTGGATTCGATGCAGCTGAAGGATCACTTATGGCAAAACTTAACGTTGAGGGAAATGAGATGATGGGAGACCTTGCAAAGGATTTGGATATTCCTTTCAAGCGAAACGGTTCTCTTGTCGTATGTATTCACAAAGAAGAATTACCGGGGTTACAGGATTTGTATAACCGCGGAATTGCAAACGGAGTTAAGGACTTAAAGATTCTTTCAAAAGAAGAGGTTCTGGCGATGGAGCCGAACCTGTCAGATGATGTGGAAGGAGCATTGTACGCTCCGACCGGTGGCATTATTTGCCCATTTATGTTGAATATTGCAATGGCAGAAAACGCCAATGTCAATGGTGTAGATTTCCGCTTCAATACCGAAGTGGAAGGCTTCCGCAAGGAAGGCGATGTATGGGTGGTACGTACCAACAACGGCGAGTATCGCACCCGTTATGTAGTAAACGCAGCCGGTGTTTATGCAGACAACTTGCATAACATGGTAAGCGCAGACAAGATTCATATTACACCACGCCGTGGAGATTATTGCTTATTGGATAAGGAGATGGGTGCACATGTATCCCATACCATTTTCCCACAGCCGACCAAGTTAGGTAAGGGTGTCTTGGTTTCTCCAACCATCCATGGCAACTTAATCGTTGGTCCTACGGCGATAGATATCGAAGACAAAGAAGGAACTGCTACCACAGCTGAAGGTATCAATGACTTGATCACCAAGGCCGGTATGCATGTGAAAAATTTACCGGTAGGCCGCAAGGTGATTACCAGCTTTGCAGGCTTACGTGCTCATGAGGATCATCATGAATTCATTATCGGTGAGTGCAAGGACGCTCCGGGATTCATTGATTGCTCCGGTATTGAGTCTCCGGGTCTGACTTCTTCTCCGGCCATCGGACGTATGGTTGCAGGCATTGTTGTGGATTTGGCAAAGCCTGAGAAGAAGAGCGATTGGGTTGGAACCAGAAAGGGTATCACCAATCCAAGCACCCTTTCTCTGGAAGAGAGAAACGCATTAATCAAGGAAAATCCTGCATATGGTCAGATTATCTGCCGTTGCGAGTCCATTTCCGAAGGTGAGATTTTGGATGCCATTCATCGTCCGTTAGGAGCTCGCTCCTTAGATGGTGTAAAGCGTCGTGTCCGTGCCGGAATGGGACGTTGCCAAGGTGGTTTCTGTTCTCCACGTGTAATGGAAATTTTGCATCGGGAACTTGGAATTCCGGTAGAGAAGATTACCAAGAGCGGCGGAGAATCCGTAATTGCTCCTGAGCTTTCCAAGAATCGGAAAGGAGGAGAAGAGTAATGCAAAATTATGATATCGTAGTAATCGGTGGTGGCCCGGCCGGTTTGGCAGCTGCTGCAGAAGCAAAACGTTCCGGTATTGACAGCATCCTGATCCTTGAGCGTGATCACGAGCTGGGCGGAATTTTAAATCAGTGCATCCACAACGGATTCGGTTTACATACCTTCAAGGAGGAGTTGACCGGACCGGAGTATGCAAAGCGTTTCATGGACCAGGTTTTTGAGCTTGGCATTGAATACAAGTTAAATACTATGGTTATTGATATTACCGATTCCAAGGTAGTCACCGCCATGAATAAAACAGACGGTATGTTCCAAATCCAGGCAAAGGCAGTTATCCTTGCCATGGGTTGTAGAGAGCGTCCGAGAGGAGCCTTGAACATTCCGGGCTATCGTCCGGCAGGAATCTTTTCCGCAGGTACCGCACAGCGTTTGGTAAACATCGAAGGATATTTACCGGGACGTGAGGTAGTCATCTTAGGATCCGGTGATATTGGTCTTATTATGGCCCGTCGTATGACATTGGAAGGCGCTAAGGTGAAGGTGGTTGCTTAGTTGATGCCTTATTCCGGCGGCTTAAAGAGAAATATTGTACAGTGTTTGGATGACTACGGCATTCCGTTGAAGTTGTCCCACACCGTGGTAGATATCGAAGGCAAGGAACGCGTGACCGGTATTACCATTGCTGAGGTTGGCCCGGATATGAAGCCAATCCCTGGAACCGAAGAATACTATTCCTGCGATACCTTGTTGTTATCCGTTGGTTTACTTCCGGAGAACGAACTGTCTAAGATAGCCGGAGTAGAGTTATCAACCATCACATCCGGACCGGTGGTCAATGATGCATTGGAGACCAGTGTGGAGGGAATTTTCGCTTGCGGTAATGTACTGCATGTACATGACCTGGTAGATTTCGTATCCCAGGAAGCAGCCAACGCCGGCAAGAACGCAGCGAAGTATGTGAAAGAAGGAAGAGTGGCTTCCAATAAGGAGATCAAGATCAATGCCGTAGACGGTGTTCGTTATACGGTGCCTTGTACCATTCGTCCGGATCAGATGGATGATACCGTTACGGTTCGTTTCCGTGTTGGTCAGGTCTTCAAGAACTCTGCAGTTACCATGTATTTCGGTGATGAGCAGGTATTGAAGCGCAAGAAACAGATCATGGCTCCGGGTGAAATGGAGCAAGTAGTCATTGATAAGAAGAAACTCGCTGAGTATGGTGACATTTCCGATATCACCATTAAGATTGAGTCCGTATAGAAAGGGGAGCGTACGATGGAAAAAAGACATTTAACCTGCATCGGCTGCCCGATGGGCTGCCAGTTAGAGGTTACCTTAGATAATGGTGTGGTAACCGAGGTGACCGGCAATACCTGTAAGCGCGGCGATGATTATGCGAGAAAAGAAGTAACCAATCCAACCCGTATTGTAACCTCAACAGTTCCGGTACGTGGAGGAAAAATTGCCATGGTTTCCTGCAAGACAAAGAGTGATATTCCAAAAGATAAGATCTTTGATTGCATGAAAGAAATCAACAAGGTACGCGTTGATGCGCCTGTCAAAGTTGGAGATGTAATCTTAAAGGATATCTGCGGAACAGGCGTCGACATAATTGCCACAAAAGATGTGGATATTGCCTAGTCTCGCTTTATCCACGAAGGACCTGCCCTCACAGCAGGTCCTTTTTCTTTGCGACAAAGGATGGACTTTTGCCCGGTAGTTTGAAATAATAAAGCCATTATGAAATATACGAAGATCAAACGGGCAACATTTCGAAACCGTCCCAATCGCTTCCTTGCGGAAGTGGAAGTGGATGGGACAATAGAGATTGTACACGTAAAGAATACCGGTCGTTGCAAGGAATTGTTATTGCCGGGGGCCGACGTGTGGTTGGATGAACCGGGAAATCCCAACCGAAAGACCCGATATGATCTGGTGGCGGTTAGAAAATCCAACGGCATCCTTATTAACATGGATAGCCAGGCACCCAATCAGGTGGCAAAGGAATGGCTCTTAGCACAGGATTATGATACGGTACGTCCGGAGTATACCTTTGGAGATTCCCGCATTGATTTCTACATGGAACGAGGCGGGGAGCAGTATCTGATGGAAGTAAAGGGCTGTACGTTAGAAGTGGATGGCATCGGATATTTCCCGGATGCTCCGACGGAACGGGGCATCAAGCATATCCGGGAGCTGATCAAGGCCAAGGAAGCGGGCTATCATGCCATTCTGGCCTTCGTCATCCAAATGGACGGCATAATGGAAGTGCGACCGAATATCGATACCCATCCGGAGTTTGGCGTTGCTATGGAAGAAGCCAGGGCGGCCGGCGTAGAAGTGTGGTTTTTACACTGTCATGTAGAACCGGATACGCTAACGGTTGTTGGAAGTAATACAGGAAATAAGTAAGAAGAGGCTACCAATGGTAGCCTCATTTTTATTTGGTCATGTTATGAAAATCATCGTAGAAGTTCGGATAAGAAATGGTTACACACTCCGGATGGTCTAAGGTGACCTCCTCGTCGGTAAGGACGGATGCAACTGTAAATGCCATGGCAATGCGGTGATCCAAATAAGTCCGAATAGAAGACCCGTGCAGTTGCTTGCCACCGGTGATGATCATACCGTCCTCTGTTGGATTTACATCAGCACCCATAGCACGTAGATTCTCTGTGACCGTTGCAATACGATCGGATTCTTTGACTTTTAGTTCCGCAGCATCCCGAATGGTAGTGGTTCCGTCGGCTGCAACCGCCATCACTGCAATTACCGGAATCTCATCGATGAGGGTCGGAATCAAATCACCGGAGATCTCGCATCCATGGAGATGGGAAGAGGTGACATGAAGATCCGCAACCGGCTCTCCGGAGACGATGCGCTGATTCTCTAAGCTTACTTTTCCGCCCATGGCCTTGGCAACGGTTAAGATGCCGGCACGGGTTTCATTTATATTCACGTTCTCAATCAGAATATCCGCATCCTCGGCAATAAGTCCTGCTGCAATAAAATAAGCAGCGGAAGAGATATCATCCGGAATATGAATTTGTTGTCCTTCCAACGAATCTCCCGGGGTGACGGTGGCCGTATAGCCTTCGGTTGTAATGTGTCCGCCGAAGCCGTTCACCATGAGCTCCGTGTGGTTTCTGGAAATGGCAGGTTCCGTCACGGAGGTGATGCCATCTGCATACAAGCCTGCCAGTAAGATGCAGGATTTTACCTGTGCGGAAGCAACCGGTGAGGTGTACTGAATCCCGTGGAGGGATTGACCGGTAATGCGAAGCGGGGCGCATCCGTTGTTATGTAAAGAGACAAT
>JAGDAL010000301.1 GCA_017959525.1 Lachnospiraceae bacterium
ATACAAGTTTGGACAATTGTCCATTAAGTTAATAATCCACCTTTTCTAAGCACAACCCCTTTGCCGGCGCGGTTGGACCAGCCAGCTTCCGGTCCTTGGCCTCTAGAATCTCAGCCACCTGCTGCGGTTCCATACGATGAAGCCCAACCTCCAAAAGCGTTCCAACCAGGATTCGCACCATGTTCTGCAAAAATCCGGTGCCATGGAAGGTAAAATACACATAGCCTTTGCTTCGGCGAATCTCGATGGAATCCACCAGACGTACCGTGGATTTTTTCATGCGTGGATTGCCGCAAAAGCTTTTAAAATCATGCTCACCAATCAGATACGCTGCCGCCTGCTGCATGGCTTCCACATCCAATTCCTTATCCATGGCGGTATAGTACTTGCGGTTAAATACCGGTCGCACCGGACCGTCGAAGCAGGTATACTGATACGTCTTGCCTGCCGCCTTATACCTTGCATGGAAGCGCTCTGCTGCCTCCCGCACGTCCGTTACCGCAATGTCATCCGGAAGATACTGATTCATATAATCCCGAATCTCCTCACAGGACAGTGGGGTCTCCAACATCACATTGGCCACCATAGCCTTGGCATGTACGCCGGCATCGGTACGGCCGGCACCGATCACTTCCACCGGAGCGTCTTCTCCGAAGAACTCCGACGGATCCGGATCCAATCCGCACATACGAGCCAGCACCATCTCCAGCTTGCCCTGGATGGTCTCCTTATCCGGCTGATGCTCCCAACCGTAGTAGCGGGTGCCGTCGTATGAAATCTTCAACTTGTAATTCTTCATATTCTTATCCAATCAATTTGTTATATTTCCAACACTACATGTGTTTCTCGCAGACCGTTACCAGATCGTCCTTATGGATGATGGTATTACCCTTCGGTATAACGGCTTTGCCCTTGCGAACAATCGACACCACCGTGGTGTTATGGCTCAAATTCAGCCCACGCACCTCCTTGCCTTCCCAGTCATGTCCGTCCGGAATCGGGAATTCCCGGACACGAATTGTGGAATTATCGGTATATTCCAATGCTCCCAGTACCACCTGGTCACCTTCCAACACCTTGGCATTGCCCTTGGCAATTACTACATCGTCACCGTTTCTTATAATAGCTGCAATAATGATCTCCGGCGGAAGACTGATTTCTTTGATTTGTTGTCCAATCCAAGGATGTCCTTTTTCCATGGTAATCATGATAAAGCGAAGTTCGCTGCCCTCTGCCGCATCGGATAGAGACTTCACATGGGTGTACTGCTCCACGAATCCGGCAGAAATAATACCTGTTGGAATTGCAACAAGCCCCACCCCTAAGAAGGAGAGGATAATTGCAAGTACCTGGCCTAAGGCCGTTACCGGATAAATGTCACCGTATCCTACCGTAAGCAGCGCCGACACCGCCCACCAGATTCCGGAAAATGCATTTTTAAACACGTCCGGTTGCGCGTTATGTTCTACGGAATACATCAGAATCGAAGACGCTAACATCATAATCAGAATCAACGTCATAGATGAAATAATCTGCTGCAACTTGCCCCGAATGACATCCAGCACCACATTGAACGCATCGTACTGGGCATTGATGCGGAACAAATGGAACACGCGCAACACCCTCAACATTCGGAAAGCCACAATGCCTGCCGGCAACGTCAGGAAGAAGTACGGAAGAATGGATAATAAGCTTACCAATCCGTCAAAAGACAACGCATATCGAAGCACTGCTTCTCCCCGCTTGCAACTTGGATACAGGTAATCCGCCGTCCACAGTCGAAGTAGATATTCAATTATAAAAAACACCACCGTAGCATATTCGATTATATGAAGCGTTCCCATATAGGGTGTCACTTCGTCGAAGGTGCTGGCAAAAAGAATCGCCAGATTCAAAATAATCGTAGTCACAATCAAATAATCGCAGGCCGTGCTCAGCTTATTGTCCCGGCTTCCGATTTGGATGATTTCAAATATTTTTTCCCGCGTTCCCTTTTTCTTCTCCATGATGTTCTCCAATAAAAATACTCGCAGAGCCCTTGCTCTACGAGTATTAGTATACCTATCTATTCGGAATAAATCAAAATTCCTTTTGGTGCCAAAGCCCCGTCGTTATAGTCACGACGGTATAACAGCTTATCCACATCTACCGGAATTTTTACCGTATGTTCTCCACAGTTTAACACAATGCGGATTACTTCATCGTCTGCTAATTTCATGAACTCGATGACACGATCGTCTGCCACCTCATTCGGAAAATGGAAGTTGCGGCTACGGAAGGCCGGATGGGCTTTACGAAGAGCAATCAGCTGCTTCAGATTCGCAATACGCTCGTCATATACGCCGGCTTCTACCTCTTCCCACGGCATGCATCGACGACAATCCGGATCGTGTGCTCCTTCCATGGCAATCTCGGTTCCATAGAAGACACAAGGGCTTCCCGGCATTACATAGAGAATCGCCAACTGCTGGTAGAATACATCCAAATCATTCCCCACACGGTGCATCAAACGGTCCGTATCATGGGAATCCAACAGGTTAAACAGCACGTCGTTGGCCTGCTGCATATAGGTGGTAAAACTCTTGTTGATGGCGTATTCGAAGTAATCCTTCTTCCAATTCTCGGAAACAAAGAAATTGTTAATGGCGGTAGATAACGGATAATTCATCACCGCATCATACTCATCCCCACGTAACCAATCCAAGGAATCATGCCAGATTTCTCCCAAGAGATAGAAGTCCGCCTTCTTGCGCTTGGTCATATAACGCAGTTGCTTCAAAAAACTATGAGAAATCTCATTGCCCACATCCAATCGCAATCCGTCAATGTCGAATTCGTCCATCCAGAAACGTACGATATCCAACAAATAGGACTGTACGGCCGGATTGTTGGTATCCAGTTTTGGCATCTGCTCGGAAAAAGCAAAGGAGTAGAACCGTCCGTCCTTGGTATCTTTTTCCAAGGTTGCCGGCCAGGTATTCACCATGTACCAGTCCGCATATTGGGAATCCGCTCCGTGCTCCATCACGTCTTTCCACATAGGAATATCGGTACCGGTATGGTTAAACACACCGTCCAACATCACGCGAATACCCGCACGATGGCAGGTATCCACCAATCGACGCAAGGTCTCATTGGTTCCGAAAGCCGGGTCCACCTTGCGATAGTCCTTGGTGTTGTACTTGTGATTGGAATTGGCTTCAAAAATCGGGGTCAAATACAGTCCCGTGATTCCCAGCTCCTGCAGATAAGGTACCTTATCGATGATACCCTGCAAATCGCCGCCGTAATAGGCCCGATGGTCCGTAATCTCTTCCGACTTCCACGGGCGCACATCTGCCGGGTCATTGGAGGTATCTCCATTGCAGAAGCGCTCCGGAAAAATCTGGTACCAAATGGTCTCATTCACCCAATCCGGTGTGCGGAAGATGTCCGCGGAATTCATCCATGGGAACTGGAAGAACGCCAGTCCCATGCCTTCGTGGTTCATCTCCGCTTCGGTATAGAATCCATCCTCGAAGTAATACAGCACTTCATCGCCACTGTGCAATTCGAAGTAATATTTGCTGCGCTTGTATTTCGGTCGTACCGTGGTGGTCCACCAGATATGATTTTTCAGTCTCTTCTTATAATAAATCTCCGTACGTTCTCCGGCCCATTTTTCCTTGCCGCCCATAATGCCGGCCAAATACGGGTCACCTTCGTACAGGTACACATGATCCACGTCATATCCGGTTTGGATGTTAATAATCAATTCGTCATCGTTCAGCGGATAACAAAACTGATCCGTTGAACGATGATAGATTGCTGCTACTTCCATAAATTATCCTTTGACCGCTCCTGCCATTCCTTCTACGTAGTATCGTTGCATGAAGATAAACAACGCTGCAATCGGAATGGAAATAATGACTGCTCCGGCTGCGAAGCAGGTATACCAGCTATGGATGTACTCCTTCTGGAGCATGTTCCACAAGCCGATGGCCACGGTATAATACTGCGCATTGGCGCGGCAGATTACCTTTGCAAAAATAAAGTCTACCCACGGTCCGATAAAAGAAGTCAACACCGTATAAATGATGATAGGCTTGGACAAAGGCATCGTCACCTTGGTAAAAATCTGCCATCTGGTGGCACCATCAATAATGGCTGCCTCATCGATCGACTTAGGAATCGTATCAAAAAATCCCTTGGCAATATAGAATCCCAAACCGGAACCGCCGGAGTACACGAGAATCAATGCCACACGAATCAT
>JAGDAL010000302.1 GCA_017959525.1 Lachnospiraceae bacterium
AGTGACAGAGTTGTGGATTCACAACTCTGTCACTTGACAAATCTTTAGAACTTACCACCGGAGGTTGCGATACCTTCAATGAACTGCTTCTGGAAGATGACGTAGATTACAATCATCTGTAAGCAAGCGATTAATGCAGCTGCCATCAGTTCCGGATAATTAGAAGAGAACTGACCCTGCATCTTGGATAAGGCACTAGCCAGGGTAGTCTGGTTGGTATCCGGACATACAATCATGGGCCACATCAAGTCCTTGTAAGCGAACACTGCGGTGAAAATGCCCAGCGCCACCATCGCGGACTTGGTTAATGGTGCCATGATGAAAAGGAAGGTTTGACCAATGTTACAACCGTCTAAGCGGGCAGCTTCTTCCAATTCCTTCGGAAGTCCCATATACGCCTGACGGAGTAAGAACGTACCAAACGCAGAAACCAATCCCGGGAACAAAAGACCCAACATGGAATTGGTCCAGCCAAGCTTACTAACCATAACATACTGCGGAATGATGAAAATCTGAGAAGGAATCATCATCTGGAACAACACCAATCCAAACATGAGATTCTTGCCTCGAAAGTTCAATCTGGCAAAGGCATAGCCTGCAATGGTGGATGTTAATACCGCACATAAAACACGAAGTGCAATCATCATAACCGTATTGAAATACAGTCGTCCGAAATTCACGTTGTGTAATACTTCATCGAAATTGCTCAGTCGCCACTGTGATGGAAATACAACAAACGGATCCATCTGGGTGGATTCTCCAACGGTCTTAAAAGCGGTAAGAATCATCCATGCAAACGGCACCAACATAATAAAAGACATTACTGCCAATATAATATAAATAATAACCTTATTACTCTTCTGCATTGTCTTCACCTACCCCCTAGTTATAATGTACCCACTTCTTCTGTCCGATCATCTGGAGTACGGTAAAAATCATAATCACAACCAACAGTACTACTACAACCGTTGCGCCGTATCCCTTGTTACTCTGCTGGAAGGAATACTTATAGAACAAGCATACCAGGGACTGGGTCTTATACAGTGCCGGGTTGTTGTTATCGATGACCATGTAGATCACATCGAAGACCTGCATCGCTGCAATGATTCTTGTAACCATGACGAAGAAAATCGTCGGAGATACCAACGGAACGGTAATGTTCAAAAACTGCTGGATTCCGGTGGCTCCGTCAATGGAAGCAGCCTCATAGTAATCCTTTGGCACTTCCTGTAAGCCTGCCAAGAACAGAACCATGTTGTAACCGATGATGGACCAGATACCAATCACGGCAATGGAGTAAATCGCAATCTTCGGATTGGACACCCAGTTGGTTTTGCCCGGAAGGATGTGATTCAAAAGTCCAAACTCGGAATTATATAACCATCTCCATACCATTGCGATGGCTGCAGGAGCTGCGACCATCGGCAGGAAGAAAATGGTACGAAAGGCACTCTTGCCTTTAATTTTCCCATTCAAAAATACTGCTAAAATCAAAGAAATAATGATGGAAAGCGGAACTTCCACTACTGCATATTTCAACGTGTTAATCAGTGCCTGCCATACTTCCGCATCCGCAAAAACCTTGGCATAGTTGGCACCACCCACAAAAATATTGCCTCGTCCAAAATCACCTGTTTTAAAGAAACTCTGATAGATTGTTTGAAAAATCGGGATAATGTTTAAGATGATCAACCCAATCATGGTCGGTGCAATAAACAGCCACCCCCATACCATCTCGCTTTTCTCTCGCGGTGTCATCTTACCACTCTTGTTCATAACTCGATCTCCCCTTAACTAGAAATAGCAGAAGGTGCAGCGCGGCTAACACTGCACCTCCCACCAAAATGAATATATTGTAATATGATGAAAAAGAAATTCTTACTCTTCGCTTAAGGTCTGATTCATGCTGTCAGCGATTTCCTGACAAACAGTCTTTACATCCTTCTCGCCGGTCCAAGCTTCCTTGAGCTTCTCTGTCTGCATGTCTTCCCAAACAGTAGTGTACTTAGAGTATGGACGGAATACAAGGTCAGCATCCAACATCTTCATATGGCCGTTCAAGTCAAATACGTCGGTGCAGTTTACCCAGAGATCGGAGCATCCTTCGTAAGCAGACATGGTAACACCAAGCTCTGCCTGCTTCTCCTGCATCTCCTTGCTGCCTAACCACTCAATGAGGCTCCAAGCTGCTTCCGGATTCTTGGTGTTTGCAGAAGCTGCCCAACCAAGACCGTTGTAGATGGATACGCGCTTGCCGGTAGTTGCGTCCTTAGGAAGTACTGCTACATCACAGTTTGCTGCGGTGTATTCGTTGTCCTTGAATGCTGCAACCATCCAGGAACCCTGGGTAACCATTGCAACCTTGCCGGACTCAAACAATACATCAGCACCACTCTCGGAAATGGTATTCAAATCCGGGCAGGAGCCATCCTGTACCATATCAACGCACAACTGAATTGCCTTCTGGGTCTCCGGCTTGTCATATCCGGAAGCCTTCTTGTCCTCGCTGATAATCTCACCACCCATGGAGTAAACCATGTTGTAGAAAGAATCCTGGTTGTTGGATGGAGCAATTGCATATCCCCAATGCTCGTCAGTGGTTAACTTCTTCGCTGCATCTGCGAATGTATCCCAAGTCCATGTATCATCCGGATAATCTACGCCACACTCATCAAACATGGTCTTGTTGTACCAAAGAGCAATGGTATCGATATCCTTCGGAACTGCATACTGCTTGCCGCCGGACTGATAGAGATCAACGATACCCTGATAATAATTGCCAAGATCAATCTTATCGCTGGCTTCAATCTTGTCGGTTAAGTCCATTAACATGTCATTTTCCATGTACTTCTGTGCCTGATTGGAATGCATCCAGAACACATCCGGCAACTCTCCACCGGAAGCACCGGCCTCCAACAAGGTCCAGTAATCATCCCATCCGATAACCTGGATGGTTGCCTTCACGCCAGACTCTGCAGACCACTCATCAATGATCTTCTGAAGGCCCGGTCTCTGGTTCTCATCCCAGATGGACACGGTTAACTCACCTTCCACGCTGCCCTGCATTGCCTGTGGTGCGTCGGTTCCTGCTGCATCCCCTGAAGCAGATCCGCCTGCTGCATTGGAACCACATGCCACCATGGACATTGCTGTGATTGCACTTAACGCAAGTGCCACAACTCTCTTCGTTTTCATAAATACGTACCTCCCAATTGTACTTTTATTTATTACGATGTTTCTTTCGAAACCATCTTAATCATAGTTCTCTTCCACTCATCTTCGAATGGAATAATTCATCTTGAAGATGTCAAAATGTGACATCATTTTTTGCGAATGACAAAAAGCTTCGTAGAGAAGTCCTCATTGCCATGGAACCAATCCCCACTGACATCAATGGTTGGGATGCCGGATGCCATGAGATAGTCTCCGTAAAATTCTCCGCTTCCGTCCACGGTATAAACCGCATCCGCATCTAATCCCTGCAAACGAAGCAATTCAATTCCTACATTCGGGATCTTGCATCCTCGATACAATCCAACCAATGCGGTTGCTTGGTCTTGGGATACCACCATCCATGCTGCCGTATCCTTCGCAAACGGAGACTGCAGGCGGTAGAGCTTCCCATACTGGAAGACTTCCCGGTATTCCTTCATAAACTGAATCTGCTTCTGTACTTCGGCAAATTCCTCATCGGAGATTTCATTCAAGTCCAACTCATATCCAAAGGTTCCGAAGCATGCAATATTGGCACGATCCCCAATTGTAATGAATCGACCGGTCTGCTGGTTCGGCGCAGCAGATACATGGGCACCAATGGATGCAATCGGATAACCGTAGCTGGTACCGTACTGAATTTTTACACGCTCGTGTCCATCCGTATCATCGGAGCACCAAGCCTGCGGAGCATAGTATAACATGCCTGCATCGAATCTGGCGCCACCACTGGCACAGGATTCAAAAAGAATCTGCGGGAACGCCTTCATCAAGCGCTCATACAAACTGTAAACGCCAAGGATGTACTTGTGATAGACCTTGCCCTGTTCTTCCGGCGCTACCCCTAAGCTGTAGCACTCAGTAATGGAGCGGTTCATGTCCCACTTGATGTAGTGAATGCTTGCATTGGAAATTACATCATATAATTGCTTGTAAATGCAATCCACAACCTCCGGCTTGGAATAATCCAGTACCATCTGATGACGTCCTAAGGTCCGTGGACGATTCGGCGCACCCAACACCCAATCCGGATGAGCACGGTACAATTCCGAATCCTCATTCACCATCTCCGGCTCAATCCAAAGCCCGAACTGTAGGCCCATGTCATTGATTTTTTTCGATAATCCATAGATTCCATTCGGAAGCTTATTGGCATTAACAAACCAGTCACCAAGTCCTGCGTAATCATCGTTGCGCGCGCCGAACCATCCGTCATCCAAGACAAAGAGCTCGACACCGGCTTCCTTGCCTTTTCGGGCAATGTTTAAGATTTTCTCCTCATCGAAGTTCATCTCCGTCGCTTCCCAGTTATTGAGAAGGATTGGCCGCGGCTTGTTCTTATAAGGGCTTCGCACCATATGGTCATTCAAAAATCCATGGATGCTCTGGCTTAAGTTATTCAACCCGCTAGCGGAATACGACAGAATTGCTTCCGGCGTATCGAATGCTTCGCCGGCAGCTAAGTTCCAGGAGAACCACTGCGGATGGATACCCATAACAAAACGCAACTTACCATAGGTATCGGCCTGCGCTCTTGCAACAAAATTGCCGCTGTAGACCAGATGGAAGCCCATGGCCTCGCCCTGTGTCTCATTGGTATCTTTTCTCTTAATAATGACAAAAGGGTTCACGTTGGCACTGGAGTGTCCGCGCATACTCTCGATCTCAGTAATGCCGGCGGAAAGATCTCGCTCCATCGGGTAGCGCTCTCTTGCCCATGCGCCTTGGAACTGCATCCAGGTATACTCTGCGTCCGGCAAATCCAGACACAAGCTTAAGGCCCGTCGTACATCCAGCATCTCTTTCCCCATGTTTTCCACTCGTGCATGACGACAAACGACAGGCCGTTGCTCCCAAATCGTATAAAACAGTGTGACACGAATTCCGGCAACCGCATCCTCACAGACAATCTCTAAGGTTGTGGCATCGGAATCTTTCTCTACGTAACTGGCCGGAAGTCCCGGAATCCCCTTCTTGCCGGCATAGATGCGGTGGCTGACATAGACAAGATCCGTCACACGGGAACCGTTCTCCTGTAGGATTTCATAGGCCGGCGTACGGAAATCACCGTTACCAAAAGCCGGATATTCCAGCTGTGCCATCTCCTTGGTATAGTTCTCATCCTCTTTGCGATTGCAGCATAACGCCCGAACGCCTCTGGTCTGATAAGCCTTTACAATCTGGCGTTCATGAATCCGCTTACCATAGTAGAGATGTCCTACCTCGCCATCTGGACAAATGCCGATGACATAGCTGATGTCATCGTTATATAGATGAAATTGTTTTTCCTCTTCGTGAAATATAATTCCCATGTTGTCACTCCCGGTTCTTTTTTTGCTATAATCAATTTACAGAAGTTCATCACTTATGTTGATAGCTAAAAAGATTCAAAAGATGTCATAATGTGACATCCGGGGAAAAGAGGGGAAATATGCCGGAAGTGATTGGCGTCGATCGCGCCATTTTCTTAGACTATACGAAATCCAACGATTTCTTTTTATTTGAAGTGGGATCCTATAAGTGCGAGCCAAGCTACCACTATGGCCCCATCGTGCGAACCCATACGATTTTTCATTATGTAAGTTCCGGAAAAGGATACTTAATCATCAACGATCGAAGGTTCGACATTCGGGCCGGACAGGGATTCGTCATTCCGGCCAATTGTAAGGCTTACTATGAAGCAGATGCCAAGGACCCTTGGTCTTATTCCTGGATTCATGTGGACGGTCCGCGAACAGCGGAATTATTTCACACTGCAGGCTTATCGGAAGACAATCCGGTGTTTGTCCCAAGAGAGGATGCTAGCGAAATTCTAAGCATCATCGATGACATCTACGACAACCACAACCGGGATTGCTACTGCTATGCCAAGGTATACGAATTCTTCGACTGCATCATTCACAAGTCCAATCGTCGCATCCAAAAGGACGTGGATCCGCGATTAAAATACGTCAAAAGTGCCATCAACTTCATTCGTCTCAAGTACTCCGAGCCCATCACTGTAGATGAAATTGCCGGAGCCTGTGGGCTAAATCGAAGTTACCTAACCCGCATTTTTAAACATGCCACCGGCTATACGCCGCAGTCCTACCTGCTGACTTATCGCATGAAAAAAGCTTCCGCGCTGCTCAAGGACAGCAACGAAAGCATTGCAAATATTGCCTTTTTAGTTGGATATTCCGACGCCTATACCTTCTCCAAGGCGTTCAAGCGCTGCAAGGAGTTGTCGCCGACGGAGTATCGTACCAAACATAATAAGGAGGTCTTATGAAGCAAAAAACCATCGTATTCGACAAGTCCGCACCTCTCGAAGAGGTATCCGCAAAGCTTATGGAGTTTATCCAGAGTCATCCGGCGGAGAAGATTCTCTTACAAGCCGTAGAGCCCAGCGGCGATATTGACTATATTCGCCGAGGATTGGAGTATGCCCACGAAGTGCTCCCCGGAATTACACTATTTGGCATGACCTCCCACTGTGCCATGACCAGAGATACCCATGCAGCCAAGTTCCCGGTAGTTTCTGCGCTTCTATTCGAAGAAAACAGCTTTGCTTCTTTTGCTTATGACTGTAAAAACATGACTCCAAAGGAGGCCGGCCGGCAATTCTGCAACGACCTTGCTTCTATTCCTGACTTAAAAGGCATTCTTATGATGTCTTCCGATATCACCTTATGCCCAACCGATTTCATTTCCGAAGTTTCCACGCATTATCCGAACATTCCCATCTTTGGCGCCATGGCCGGAACCTCAACGTTGAAGGAAGACCAGTCCCTGGCTTTTCTTAACGACACGGTCTATGAGCGAGGCATTGTTCTCATTGCCTTCTACGGTCCAACACTGGAAATCACCACTCACTACAATCTTGGTTGGAAGCCACTGGGTAACACCTTCACCATTACACAAAGCTCCGATGACGGCAAAGTATATAAAATCAACGACAAGCCGGCAGTTACCGTATACAACAAATACCTCGGTGTTCCAATCAACCAATACTTCTTCGAGAACACTGCAGCCTGTCCTTTTATTTTTCGACACAACAACAAGCTGGTTGCCCGTGTCGCTCTCGATCATACGGCAACG
>JAGDAL010000030.1 GCA_017959525.1 Lachnospiraceae bacterium
GGTTGCTAAGCTTCCGGTAGCAGAAGGCAAGTGTGATACCGTAACCATGATGTCTTACGGATTCGATCCATATTTATCCAGCTGGAGCCCATATCATGGTTCTATCTATGCAGTAGTAAACTCTATTTCCAAGATTGTTGCTGCCGGTGGTGATTACAAGAAGATTCGTTTCACCTTCCAGGAGTACTTCCGTCGCATGACAGAAGACCCGAATCGTTGGAGCCAGCCGTTCGCAGCATTGCTTGGTGCTTATGAGGCACAGATGCAGTTTGGTCTTCCTTCCATTGGTGGTAAGGACTCCATGTCCGGTACCTTCAATGATATTGATGTTCCGCCGACCTTGGTATCTTTTGCAGTTGATATTGCAAAAGAGAAAGATATCATTACTCCGGAATTGAAGGAAGCAGGCAATGCATTGGTATTGTTCCGTTTGGCAATTGACGGATACACCTTACCGGATTACGGCAAGTTGAAGAAGTTATATGAAACCGTACATGAACTGATCCAGAAGAAGGTCATCCGTTCCTGTTATGTACAGGATAACACCGGTTTAGTAGCCGCTGTTTCCAAGATGGCATTCGGTAACAAGTTAGGTGTTACCCTTGATCCGGAAGTTGTTTCCGTAGACGGACTGTTCCATGCCAACGGTGCAAGCTTTGTTGCAGAGATTACACCGGATGATTTCAATACGGTAAAGAATGCATTTGGTGAAGCAGGACTTACGGATTTTGTTTCCTTAATCGGACAGGTAACCGGCGAGCCGGAATTCCGTTACGGTGATACCGTGATCTCCATGGATGAAGCATTGGATGCTTGGACCAAGAAGTTGGAGAAGGTATTCCCAACCCGTGCAACAGAGGACTACAAGGAGCTTCCATTGGAGCTTCATGAAGAGAAAAATATCTACGTGTGCAAGAATAAGGTTGCAGTTCCAACCGTATTCATTCCGGTATTCCCGGGTACCAACTGTGAGTACGACAGTGCACGTGCATTTGAGAAGGCCGGTGCCAAGGCCAATATTTGCGTATTCCGCAACCAGAGTGCTTCCGATATTCGTGAATCTGTAGAAGCATTCACAAAGGGTATTTCCCAGGCACAGATGATTATGTTCCCAGGCGGATTCTCTGCAGGAGATGAGCCGGAGGGAAGTGCGAAGTTCTTCGCTACCGCATTCCGTAATGAGAAGATGAAAGAAGCGGTTCATCAGTTATTAGACCAGAGAGACGGATTGGTACTTGGTATCTGTAACGGATTCCAGGCACTGATTAAGCTTGGACTGGTTCCTTACGGACAGATCCACACACAGCAGGTGGATTCCCCTACCTTGACATTCAATACCATTGGTCGTCACATCAGCAAGATGGCTACTACCAAAGTGGTATCCAATAAGTCTCCTTGGTTGGCACAGGCTACCTTGGGCGGTACATACGTCGTTCCGGCATCTCACGGAGAAGGACGTTTTGTTGCCGATGCTGCATGGTTGAAGAAGCTGTTTGAGAACGGACAGGTTGCAACCCAGTACGTCAATGAAGCCGGCAATCCAACCATGGATGAAGAGTGGAACATCAACGGATCCTATTGCTCCATCGAGGGTATTACCAGCCCTGACGGACGAGTACTTGGTAAGATGTGTCATTCAGAGCGAATCGGAGAGTCTGTTGCCGTTAATATTTACGGTGAGCAGGACATGAAGATTTTCGAATCCGGTGTAGCTTATTTCAAGTAAAAGAAGAACAGGTACAATCAATTTTGTGCCTGTTTTTTCACGCAAAGGATTTTGTTGGAAAAAGAATAAAATTCTTCTTGCTTGATATTTGACTCCTATGGTATTATTGAAAAAATTTGGGCTTTTTTAAGAAAGGAAAGTTTATGAAGGCATTTTTGATTCTCGAAGATGGCACCGTATTCTGCGGAGAGAGCATCGGTTCAACAAGAGAAGTAATATCGGAAATCGTATTCAACACATCGATGACCGGTTACTTGGAGGTTCTGACCGATCCCTCTTATGCGGGACAGGCGGTGTGCATGACTTACCCATTGATTGGCAACTATGGAATTACACCGGATATGGAGTCTTCTCGCTCCTGGGTTGATGGATATATCGTTCGGGAATTGTCTCGTATCCCTTCCAACTTCCGTTGCCAGGGTACCATCCAGGACTTCCTCAAGGAACAGGATATTCCGGGAATCGCCGGCATCGATACCAGAGCATTAACCAAGCTCTTACGTGACAAGGGAACCATGAACGGCATGATTACCACCAATGAGAATTACAACCTGGAGGAAATCCTGCCACGCTTGAAGGAATACCGCACCGGTGATGTGGTATCCAAGGTTACCTGTGACAAGGCAAGCAAGTTAAGCGGCAAAGGCAAGAAGGTTGCACTGCTAGATCTTGGTGCTAAGAAGAACATTGCAAAGTCTTTGAATGACAGAGGATGTGACGTGACCATCTATCCGGCACACACAACGGCTGCAGAGATTTTGGCTACGAATCCGGACGGCATTATGCTCTCAAACGGCCCTGGAGATCCTAAGGATTGCGGACCGATCATTGATGAGATTAAGAAACTGTATGATTCCGAAGTGCCGATTTTTGCAATCTGCTTAGGACACCAGTTGATGGCATTGGCCACCGGATGCGATACCCATAAGATGAAGTACGGACACCGCGGCGGCAATCATCCGGTAAAGGATTTGGAAACCGGACGCGTATATATCTCATCTCAGAATCACGGTTACGTGGTGGATGTAGACAAGTTGGATCCGAAGGTAGCTACTCCGGCATTTGTAAATGTCAATGATGGCACCAACGAAGGACTGAAGTACACCGGTAAGAATATTTTTACGGTGCAGTTCCATCCGGAAGCATGTCCGGGACCACAGGACAGCGGATACTTGTTTGACCGATTTATTGAGATGATGGGAGGAGCGCAGTAATGCCTAAGAATAACGATATCAAAAAAGTATTAGTGATTGGTTCCGGCCCAATCGTCATCGGCCAGGCGGCAGAGTTCGATTACGCAGGAACACAGGCTTGCCGAAGCTTGAAGGAAGAGGGCGTAGAAGTCGTTCTTGTAAACTCCAATCCGGCAACCATCATGACCGATAAAGACATTGCGGATGAGGTGTATATCGAGCCTTTGACTGCAAAAGTATTAGAGCAGATCATCCTGAAAGAGAAGCCGGATAGCGTGCTTCCAACCTTAGGAGGTCAGGCAGGCTTGAACCTTGGTATGGAGTTGGAGGAGTCCGGATTCTTAAAAGAGCACGGCGTTCGACTGATTGGTACTACAGCAGAGACCATCTTCCGTGCAGAGGACCGTCAGGCCTTCAAAGATACCATGGAGAAGATTCATGAGCCGGTAGCAGCATCCTTGGTTGTTCATAGCATCGAAGAGGGTGTACGCTTTACCAACACCATCGGATATCCGGTGGTACTTCGTCCGGCTTTCACCCTTGGTGGTAGCGGCGGCGGAATCGCACATGATGAGAATGAGTTAAGAGAAATCCTATCCAACGGTTTGCGTTTGAGCCGTGTTCACGAAGTATTGGTGGAGCGTTGTATCGCAGGTTGGAAGGAAATCGAGTATGAGGTAATGCGAGATGCGGCAGGTAACTGCATTACCGTATGTAATATGGAGAACATCGATCCGGTTGGTGTACATACCGGTGACTCCATCGTAGTTGCACCTTCCCAGACTTTAGGAGATAAGGAATATCAGATGCTTCGTACATCTGCCTTAAATATTATCTCTGAACTTGGAATTACCGGTGGATGTAACGTTCAGTACGCATTGCATCCACAGACTTTCGAATACTGCGTTATCGAGGTAAATCCACGTGTAAGCCGTTCTTCCGCATTGGCATCGAAGGCAACCGGTTATCCGATTGCTAAGGTAGCTGCGAAGATTGCATTGGGCTATACCTTGGATGGAATCAAAAATGCCATCACCCAGAAGACCTATGCGTCCTTTGAGCCGATGTTAGACTACTGCGTCGTTAAAATCCCGCGTTTGCCATTCGATAAGTTCATCACTGCAAAGCGTACCTTGACAACTCAGATGAAGGCTACCGGTGAAGTTATGAGTATCTGCAACAACTTCGAAGGTGCCCTGATGAAGGCTATCCGTTCCTTGGAGCAGCATGTCGATTGCTTGTTAAGCTATGATTTTTCCGAGCTTACCAATGAGGAGCTTCTGCAGGAACTGGAAATCGTGGATGATCGTCGTATCTATCGAATCGCAGAAGGCATTCGCCGTGGTATCACCATGGAGAAGATGCATGAGATTACCCAGATTGATCTCTGGTTCATCGATAAGATTGCCATCTTAGTAGAGATGGAGCAGCGTCTTCAGAAGGAAGAACTTACCGTTGAGCTGTTAAAAGAAGCAAAACGCATCGAGTTCCCGGATACCGTTATCGCACGTTTGACCGGCAAGGATGAGGAAGCTATTAAGGAAATGCGTTATGCCAACGGTATCGTTGCAGGATTTAAGATGGTAGATACCTGTGCCGCAGAGTTCGAGGCACAGACACCATATTATTACTCTGTATTCGGTAGCGAGAACGAAGCGGTAGAGACCAACCCGAAGAAGAAGGTATTGGTTCTTGGATCCGGTCCAATCCGTATCGGTCAGGGTATCGAGTTCGATTACTGTTCCGTACATTCTACCTGGGCTTTTGCTAAGGAAGGATATGAGACTATTATCGTAAACAATAACCCGGAGACGGTTTCTACCGACTTCGATATTGCGGATAAGCTGTACTTCGAGCCGCTTACCGCAGAGGATGTAGAGAACATCGTACGTTTCGAGAAGCCGGACGGAGCAGTGGTTCAGTTCGGTGGACAGACCGCGATTAAGCTGACACAGGATTTGATGCGCATGGGTGTTCCGATTTTAGGAACCAAGGCAGAAGACGTAGATGCAGCAGAAGACCGTGAGCTCTTCGATCAGATCTTAGAGCAGACCCAGATTCCTCGTGCAGCCGGCGGAACCGTATATACTGCAGAAGAGGCAAAGGCGGTTGCAAACCGCTTGGGTTATCCGGTATTGGTACGTCCGTCCTACGTTCTTGGTGGACAGGGCATGCAGATTGCTTTTAGCGAC
>JAGDAL010000303.1 GCA_017959525.1 Lachnospiraceae bacterium
AGGTAGGAGATTTTGAATTCATTACCGTACATCCCACATTCCTTTATGAATCCCTCTGGAACTTAGGTGTGCTGCTATTTATCTTATGGTATCGCAAGCGTCAGAAGTTCTATGGAGAGCTCTTCGCACTTTACCTGATTCTCTATGGCATCGGACGTTTCTGGATTGAGGCGGTCCGTACCGATCAGCTGAAGATTCCTGGAACCGAGATTCCGGTCTCCATGGTAGTATCCGTGATCATGATTGGATTCGCCGTCGGCTATGTGATTTACATGCGCCGCACCCATAAGCAGGATATTGTAAAAACAACCGAATAAATAATGTTACTTAAAAGAGTCGTCACGAAAGTGACGGCTCTTTTTGCGTTTGTCAGAACACCATCCACCACATGTAGTGGGATTTCCCTCCACCATGAACCACCAGTTGAAAATGCCGTAAAATCAAGGAAAACTACTTGCAAAAGAACGATTTGGGGAGTAAAATAAAAGCAAACGTGGGGGAAAGTGGTTAATTATGGAGTAAAGTGGTACGATATATACCATAGAGAAAGGAGGTGTTCTGCAACATGTTCATGGGCGAGTACAGCCACAGCATAGATGCGAAGGGCAGATTGATTATGCCGGCAAAATATCGTGAGCAGCTTGGAAGCGAGTTCGTTGTGACCAAGGGCTTGGACGGATGCTTGTTTGTATATCCCCAGGAAGAGTGGCAGAGCATCGAGACCAAATTCCGTGAGGTACCACTGACCACCAAGGACGCGAGAAAATTCTCCCGTTTCTTCTTTGCAGGAGCGGCAGCATGCGAGATTGATAAGCAGGGCCGAATCCTTTTGCCTGCAGTACTGCGAGAGTTTGCAGGATTAGAGAAGGACGTGGTATTGGTCGGCGTACTGAATCGAATCGAGATTTGGGACAAGACCAAGTGGGATGAGACCAACGGATATGACGATATGGATGAGATTGCCGAGCATATGGCAGATCTCGGACTTAGCATTTAACGGATAGCAATATGGAAGAATTCAATCACTACTCCGTATTATTACAGGAGACAATCGACGAACTACATATCAAGCCGAATGGGATTTATTGTGATGGAACTCTCGGTGGCGGCGGTCACTCCTTCCAGATCGCCAGCCGCCTGGAGTCTGGGCGTCTCATCGGCTTCGATCAGGATCGGGATGCCATAGCAGCTGCAACGAAGCGCTTGGAGCCCGTTAGTGATAGAGTCACCATCGTCAAGAGCAACTATGAGAACATGGTTGCCAAGGTTCACGAACTGGGCTTTGACGGGGTGGACGGAATTGTCCTGGATCTTGGCGTATCTTCTTATCAGTTGGATGATAAGGAACGCGGCTTTTCCTATATGCAGGAAGATGCACCGCTGGATATGCGTATGGACCAGGAGAGCGGTATGACCGCAGCAGATATCCTGAATACCTATCCGCAGGAAGAACTGATTCGCATATTGAGGGAATATGGCGAAGAGAAGTTCGCAGTCAACATCGCTAAGAATATCTGTAGTGCCAGGGAAGCGGAGCCGTTTGTAACGGCCGGACAGCTGAACGAGGTTGTTCGTAATTCCATTCCGAAGAAGGCACAGCTGACGGGCGGACATCCGTCCAAGCGTACGTATCAGGCGTTACGCATTGAGTTAAACAGGGAGCTTGCCGTATTAGAGGACAGTCTAAACGGCATGATTGACTTATTGAACGACGGCGGTCGGATTTGTATCATTACCTTCCATTCTTTGGAAGACCGTATCGTTAAGAACGTCTTTAAAAAGGCAGAGGATCCATGTACCTGTCCGAAGAATTTCCCGGTATGTGTGTGCGGGAACAAGTCCAAGGGCAAGGTCATTACGAGAAAACCAATCCTTCCGAGTGAGGAAGAACTAGAAGTGAATTCCAGATCAAAAAGCGCGAAGTTGCGTGTTTTTGAGCGTAGTGTATAAGCGTCGGCGAACAGTGGTGTGTGCTGCTGATGCATCAGGTGGGGACCTGGAGACTACACGTTTTCACAATATTCGATAGAGCATTACAAGTAATGCGGGGAGAGTCATATGCAAGAATACAGAACTTATGAGATCGACATGGTCGATTATCAATATGGTAATCTTGCTCCGGCCGTCCAGCCGGGTCTGGAAAGACAGCGCATGGAAGAGGAGCGGATTCGTCGCAAGCAGGAACGCGAGCGCCGTATGCGCAAGGCACGCTTGCAGGAGCACAAGAAGGAATTACGCCGTCGTAAGATTCATGCGTTGAATCTGACTTTGGGCGTGGTGGTGTTCGGAGTTTTATGCACCAGCTATATTTACTTACAGAACAGCATTACCACCAGTATGCATAACATCGCAACATTGCAGAGTGAGATTTCCGACTTGAAGGCAGCCAATGCAGCAACCGAGAGCCGTATTCACACTTCTACCAATCTGAACGACATCAAGAACCGTGCAATCAATGAATTTGGAATGGTCTATGCAACCAGCGACCAAATAGTGTATTATGATATGCAGGATGAGGACTACATGAATCAGTACGACAGCATTCCGTAGGAAGCGGTAGGATGATACTTTGGTGAGAAGAAGAAATAAACAAAAGAAAATAACGAAAATAACCAGAAGAATGCAGGGAAGACTGTGGATCGTATTCAGTCTCATCTGCGTTCTTTTTGTGATTCTAATCGGACGTTTGATGTATATCCAGTACACCAGTGGAGACCGTTACGAGAAAATCGTGCTTTCCCAGCAGGTGTATGACAGTGCGGTCATCCCGTTCCAGCGCGGCAACATTACGGACTCCAAGGGAACGGTGCTTGCGACCAGTATCGACGTATACAACGTTATTTTGGATTGCAGCGTCTTGAATGAAAAAGAGAAGAATATCGATTCGACCATTGTTTTAGTCACCACCTGTTTCCCGGAGATTACCGCGGAGAAGATGCGTCAGGAATTATCCGAGCATCCGGACAGCCGCTATATCAAGCTGGCCAAGAAGGTAAGCTACGAGGCGAAGAGCAATTTCGAGACCTTGGCTGAATCCGACGATTACAAGAAGAAGATTTCCGGTATCTGGTTTGAAAAAGAGTACGTGCGCAGTTATCCATACGGACAGCTGGCATCTGCTATGATTGGATTCTCTACCTCCGGTAACCTGGGTGTCATCGGATTGGAGAATGAGTACAATCATTACTTAAATGGTATCAACGGCCGTTCCTACGGTTATTTGAACGACGACAGCAACATGGAGCAGACCGTGGTGGAGCCGCAGAATGGATACACGTTGGTTACTTCGATTGATGTGAATATCCAGAGCATTGTGGAACAGGAGATTCTCAACTGGAACAATGCACATATCGATGAGGAACATCCGAAGGGCAGTGAGCATACGGCAGTTTTGGTAATGAATCCACAGAACGGTGAGATTCTGGCTATGGCGACCTATCCGACCTTCGATTTGAATCATCCCCGTGATCTGGCAGCCAGCGGCCTGTACAAGCAGGAAGAGATTGATGCCATGACAGAGGATGAGAAGTTAGAGAAGCTGAATCAGCTCTGGCAGAACTATCCGGTGACTTATACCTACGAGCCGGGTTCTACCTTCAAGCCGTTTACCATTGCAACGGGACTTGAGACCGGAACCTTACAGGATGGGGATACCTTCTTCTGCGACGGTGGTGAGGAAGTCAGCGGACATTTCGTTCGTTGTACCGGACTTAGCCGAGGCGGACATGGAGAAGAGACTATCCAGAAGGCGTTGGAGGATTCCTGTAATGATGCATTAATGCAGATGTCCTTCCGCATTGGCGGCGACAATTTTGCCAAGTTCCAGCATATCTTCGGATTCGGTCAGAAGACCAACGTGGATCTTCCGGGTGAAGCCCGAACCGATTCCTTATTATACGGTGCGGAAGATTTGAACCGTACCGCAATCAACTTAGCAACCAACTCCTTCGGACAGAACTTCAACACCACCATGGTACAGTTGGGTAGTGCGTTCTGCTCCATTATCAACGGCGGTAATCTGTATCAGCCGCATGTGGTTACCAGCATTGTAGACAGTGCCGGCAATACCATAGAGACCATTGACCCGGTGGTAGAGAAGAAGACCATCTCCAAGGAAGTCTCCGATGAATTGAAGACCTTCCTACGCGGCGTCGTTGTAGAAGGTACCGGTAAGTCCGCAGCTGTCGAAGGCTACGAGATTGGTGGTAAGACCGGTACAGCCGAAAAATTACCTCGTGGAACCGGCGATTATCTGGTATCCTTTATTAGTTACGCGCCACAAGACAATCCGCAGGTAATGGTATATACTATCGTAGATGTCCCGAATGACGAAGATCAGGAACATTGTCAGGGACCAAAAGAAATTACAAGAAATATTTACAGCCAGATTCTGCCGTACCTCGGTGTGGAGAAGACAGCAGTAGAAGAGGTAGAAGTGGCACAATAGAAAAGAGGAATTCACATGTTTAGTTTATCGTTCATTACGGATCTTATTGCAATGGCCGTTAGTTTTGCGTTGGCAGTCTTGATTGGACATTTTGCAATTCCGGTGTTACAGCGCCTGAAGGCTAGCCAGACGGAGCGTAATATTATGGAATCCCACGTGAAGAAGAACGGAACCCCAACCATGGGTGGTGTGATTTTTCTTGGAGCGATGTTACTTACTTGTTTGGCTTGCGTGCATATTCAGCCCCAGATCATTCCGGTCATGATTCTGACCATTGGATTCGGATGTATCGGATTCTTGGATGATTATTTGAAAGTTGTATTAAAGCGCAGCGATGGATTACTGGCTTGGCAGAAGATGCTTCTGCAGATTGCAATTACCACCGTGTATGCGGTTTATATTGTCCGCTTCTCCGGAGTATCCCTTACCATGCGTGTACCGTTTACCCACGGTGCTATGTGGGATCTTGGATGGCTTGCCATTCCGCTGTTGTATTTTGCAGTCATCGGAACGGTAAACGGAACCAACTTCACCGACGGTTTGGATGGTCTTGCAACCAGCGTTACCGTTGTGGTAGCAGCATTTTTTACCGTTGCAGCTTATGTACTTGGCGTCAAAATTGATATTGTTGGATTTGCAATGATGGGCGGCTTACTTGGATTTTTGGTATACAACCGTCATCCGGCCAAAGTCTTCATGGGTGACACCGGTTCCCTTGCACTTGGCGGATTTGTTGCCGGTATGGCTTACATGTTGCAGATGCCGCTATTTATTATTTTTGTTGGCATCATTTATTTGGTAGAAGTCCTGTCTGTTATTTTGCAGGTAGGTTCTTATAAGCTTCGTCACGGAAAGCGCATTTTCCGTATGGCTCCGATTCATCATCATTTTGAGCTCGGTGGCTGGAGCGAAGTAAAGATTGTAGTTGTATTTACCGCAATCACAGCAGTTGTTAGTATCGTAATGTATTTTGGAATCTAGAAGAAAGCGTGACACATTTGGCAGAGAAATACTTAGTAATCGGAACAGGCATCAGCGGAATTGCTGCCTGCAATTTGTTACAGAAAAATCAGAAGAACCTGGTGCTCTTTGACGGCAATGAGCAGTTGGATATGGTGGCTTTTAAAGCCAAGCAGCCGTCTCTTGCAGACGTTGAGATGTATGTGGGAACCCTTCCACAGCCGGTATTGGAGAGCATTACCGTAGCAGTTTTAAGCCCGGGCGTTCCTACGGATTTACCGATGGTAGAGGATATGCGCAAGCGCGGCATCACCATCTCCGGTGAGATTGAGCTGGCATACCAGATGGGTGCAGGTTCTGTGGTAGCCATTACCGGAACCAACGGTAAGACCACAACCACAGCCTTAACCGGCGAGATTATGAAGCGTCATTTTGATGATGTACGTGTGGTAGGAAATATCGGTATTCCTTATACCCAGGAAGCCGCAACCATGACTCCGGATACGGTGACCGTCGCAGAGATTTCCAGCTTCCAGTTGGAGACTATCTCTACCTTCGCACCGCATGTATCTGCGATTTTGAACATTACACCGGATCATCTGAACCGTCATCATACCATGGCCAATTACATTCAGGCCAAGGAAGATATTACCAAGTATCAGACAGCCAGTGATGTTACGGTATTAAATTACGAGGATGAAGTGCTGCGTGCATTCGGACAGCAGTTGCATCACAAAGTAGTATACTTCTCCAGCGCAAGAGCATTGGAAGACGGATTATACTACGAAGACGGCAAAATCTTCTGGAACCGTAACGGTGCCACAGAAGAGATTATTGCAGTAAATGAATTACAGATTCTCGGTCTTCACAACTATGAGAACGTGATGGCAGCCGTTGCGATGGCAGATGCCATGGGCGTTACTATGGAGGAGATTCGCGAAGCGCTGCGTGCCTTTGTGGCAGTAGAGCATCGTATTGAATATGTATGCGAGAAGCGTGGGGTTCGTTTCTATAACGATTCGAAGGGTACCAACCCGGATGCAGCCATTAAGGGCATCCTAGCCATGGACCGCAAGACCTGCCTCATTGGCGGTGGATATGATAAGGAATCTACCTATGATGAGTGGATTGAGAGCTTCGGCGACAAGGTGAAGCTTCTGGTCCTCATCGGACAGACCCGTGAGAAGATTGCAGAATGTTGTAAAAACCACGGATTCAATGATTATGTTTTTGCTGAGTCCTTGGAAGAAGCCATCGATCGTTGCTATGAATGTGCAGCAAGCGGAGAAGCAGTGTTGTTGTCTCCGGCATGCGCAAGCTGGGGTATGTTTAAGAATTATGAAGAGCGTGGACGCATCTTCAAAGAATACGTACGTAATTTAGCAGAGTAGAACGCAAGAGAAATTCCAAGGAAAGGAGGTTGCTATGGCTAAAAAACGAAAAAGCGCCGTGCTAAAGGTGCCGCATATTCGCTACTTTGATTACAATCTGTTGGCCATTGTATTGCTCCTTCTGATTTTTGGAATGGTTATGCTCTACAGTGCCAGTGCTTATATGTCTACCATTAAGTTCGGAGATCCGGCGTATTGGCTTCGGAAGCAGGCCATTGCAGCATCTCTTGGAATGGTAGCGTTGATTATCTGTATTAAGTTGGATTATCACATATTCCAGAAGTTTGCATTCCCGTTTGCACTGGTATCCTTGGTACTGTGCGTTTACGTATTGTTTACGGAATCCATTAACGGTTCCAGCCGTTGGATTTACATCGGAAGATTGTCCATTCAGCCTTCCGAGATTGCCAAGGTGGCGGTGATTGTGTTCCTGGCGGCCTTGATTGCCAAGATCCCTCGGGAACTTCGGGATACGAAGCAGGTCATGAAATGCTTCCTTTTCGTTAGTCCGATTCTCGGAGCAGTTGCACTTGCCAACTTAAGTACCGCGATTATTATTGCAGGTATTGCATTTGTAATGTTGTTTGTTGCAAGTCCGGACAAGAAGGCATTCTTACTTTTGATTGCCATCGGTGTGGCCGGCTTGGCGTTCTTTATTTTAGCGTTTAGTTATCGAAGCGAGCGTATCGACATCTGGAGACATCCGGAGAACTATGACAAGGGATTCCAGACCTTGCAGGGCTTATATGCCATTGGTTCCGGCGGCCTCTTCGGACGTGGCCTCGGTGAGAGTATGCAGAAGATGGGATACGTTCCGGAAGCCCAGAACGATATGATTTTTTCCATTATCTGCGAGGAGTTGGGTGTATTTGGAGCGGTTTGCATTATTGTATTGTATCTGCTCTTGATTTGGCGACTGATGATTATTGCCATCAATGCCAAGGACCTGTTCGGTTCCTACTTGGCAATTGGTGTGCTGACCCATATCGCATTACAGGTGATCTTGAATATTGCGGTTGTTACCAATACCATGCCAAACACCGGTGTTATTCTTCCTTTTATCAGCTATGGTGGTACTTCGATTTCCGTATTGGTAGCGGAGATGGGAATGGTCTTAAGCGTGTCTAAGGGCATAGAACTAACCTAGGATTGAGGAGTATATGAAGAAGAAAAAACAGAGCGAACCGGTGGAGGAATCCCGTGTTACGCGTGTGAAGCGGGTGTCGAAGGTTCGATACTATTTATTGAATATATTGCTTGGAATTGTGATTCTTGTCACAGCCGCCGTGTTGTTCATTATCTTTTTCTGCCAAGTGGAAAAAGTGACGGTCACCGGCAGCGTTGTGAATAACGAAGCGGTCATCCAGTCTTATATTTTGGATGATGCCTATTCCGGGAATGCGGTTTATGACGTGGTGAAGAACCGCTTCCGTCCCAAGAAGGATATTCCGTTTGTGGCAAGTTATAAGGTATCCATGAAGACCTTGAATCACCTGGTGATTGCCGTTACAGAGAAGGAGCGCGTCGGTATGATTGCCGATGTGGATAACGGAAGATACATCTATTACGATGCTTCCGGCGTGGTGACGGAACTTTCGGATGTTTACTTAGACGGCCTTCTGGTGGTCAATGGTGCAACCTTAAAGGATGCGGTTATCGGACAGAAGCTTCCAATCGATACCACCCAGCGCCGTAGCTTACTTGCGATTCAGAAGCAGTTGAAGCAGGTTGGAGTAGAAGTCTCTGCCGTGAATTTCATGGAAGACGGAACCATCAATCTCAGTTATCAGAGCATTATTATCAACCTGGGAACTACTGCGAATCTGGCTCAGAAGACCAAGCGCCTGCCGTACATCCTGCCACACTTGGAAGGAAAGAGCGGAATACTACATCTTGAAGATTGGACAGAAGAAAATACAGATATTGTATTTGAGGAAAACCTATAGGTCGTGTTGAAAAATCCTCATTTTTTGGTAAAATGGGTTGATAAATACCCCAAAAACCGATATTATATGAAATGAATGTGAAAAGAGAGATTAACTGTACACGAGATGTGCAAGCAGTTTCGAAATAGAAGAGGAGGAGCGAACCGTGCTTGAGCTTAACAGAAATGAAGTAGATGCCGGAGCAAAAATTATTGTTATCGGAGTCGGCGGCGGCGGAAACAATGCCATCAATCGTATGATTGATGAGAACATCGGCGGCGTTGAATTTATCGGCATCAATACAGATAAACAAGCATTAACCTTGTGCAAGGCGCCTACCTTGTTACAGATTGGAGATAAGTTGACCAAGGGACTTGGTGCAGGAGCTAAGCCTGAGATTGGTCAGAAAGCAGCAGAGGAGAACGCAGAGGATATTTCCGCAGCGATTAAGGGTGCGGACATGGTATTCGTTACCTGTGGTATGGGCGGCGGTACCGGAACCGGTGCAGCTCCTGTCGTTGCTCAGATTGCGAAGGAGCAGGGCATCCTTACTGTCGGTGTTGTAACCAAGCCATTCAAGTTCGAGGCGAAGACCCGTATGAACAATGCATTGGCCGGCATCGAGAACCTGAAGGAATACGTTGATACTTTGATTGTGATCCCGAACGATCGTCTGTTGGAGCTTGTTGACCGCAGAACATCCATCGAGGACAGCTTGAAGAAGGCGGACGAAGTATTACAGCAGTCCGTTCAGGGTATTACCGACTTGATCAATGTTCCTGGATTGATCAACCTTGATTTTGCTGATATTCAGACCGTTATGCGCGATAAGGGTATGGCTCACATCGGTATTGGTTCTGCCAAGGGCGATGACAAGGCTATGGAAGCTGTTCAGCAGGCAGTTTCTTCTCCATTGTTAGAGACCACCATCAATGGCGCAAGCGATGTTATTGTTAATATTTCCGGTGATATTTCCCTTATGGATGCCAACGAAGCTGTTGGATATGTTGAGGGATTGGTTGGTGAATCTTCTAACGTTATCTTCGGTGCGAAGTTCGATGAGAAGATGACCGACGAAGTAACCATCACCGTTATTGCTACCGGCTTGGAAGAGTCTCCGGTATCTGCAGGTGTGTTAAGTGGTATGCGTTATGCAACAGCTCCTCATGTAACACCAACTTTTAATGCTACCCGTCCTGCAGCAACTACTCCGGTTATGCCTCGTCCTACTGCAGCCGGCGTACAGGCTGCCGCTCAGCCAGCAGGTTCTGTAGCAACTGCACCGGCGTTCACCGGTATCCAGAAGCCACAGCAGCCGGCAAGCACCATTAAGGAACAGGACATCAAAATCCCGGACTTCCTTAAGAACACACATAAGTAATTGAGAATGTAGGACCCACGCTAAGGCGTGGGTCTTTTTATTTAAACACAATTCGGAGGCAATGGTGCGATGAGCGCTTTATCGAATATCATCACTATGCAGGTGATTGATAAGCTACGGAAAAGAAATGTAAATAGCGGGAAAAGAAAAAGCTTTGAGTTTACAACGGAGCAGTTTGAGTGTTCCGGAGACGGTTATACAGGGCTTTTTGTATTCTTGAGTGTGATTTTTGCAGTGATTACGGTAATTGCGGTCATTAGCTTTTTCATGGGCGGAGAAGGCGCTGGTATGGCGGTATTCTTCTTTGGAGTCGTGACAGTACTGACTATTTTTGCTAGTTGGGCTTCTGCACACCAGCGGTTAATCATAGACGGCAATGAGGCTACATATGTGAACGTGTGGGGCATGAAACGCCACTTCCAACTAACAGATGTTACTCAGTGCCTTACTA
>JAGDAL010000304.1 GCA_017959525.1 Lachnospiraceae bacterium
ACCGCTCTTGCCTGCCAAATCCTCCGGCTTGATTTCCTTGCCGTCTAGATAGTAGGTCACCTTCATATCTACCGGTGCCTTGGCATCTGTGGTTCCCTGATAAGTAATGTCTGCGCCGTTGGCCTTCCAGGTAATGCTTCCGTCGGAGTTCTTTACATACTCCTCATCACCGGTTAAGTTCACGATATCTTTTAACTGGGTCTCATCTACGATTTCATCTGCGCCGGATGCGTTATGCAATTCCTCGCTCACCAAGGTCTTCTTGGTCTTACCGCTTGCGTCACAGAATACATATACGGTCTCATCCTTGCTATCGGTGTTGGAATTGCTCTTCTTTAAGCTGACATGCTTGCTCAACTCATCTGTTGTTTTTACATCATTTTCCTTAGCATCTGCCATTGCGACAGTTGCCTGTTTATCTGTTGTTGCGGTAACGGTGTTGCATCCTACGAAGGAACTAACAACCAATGCTCCGCATAATCCGCAAATTGCTAATTTTTTCATCTTCATGCCGGTATCTCCTCTCTTGTATCCATAGATGGTTTCTGGTTCTTACTCTTGTCGATAAATCCAAAGCTTGTATGAATGATGATCTTATCAAACAACATGAAAAAGCTTGGTAAGATGAAAATTACAACGAACATACTGATGATTGCGCCGCGGGCCATCAAGGAGCACAGGGATGCAATCATGTCTACGCTGGAAATCAAGCCTACACCGAAGGTCGCTGCGAAGAATCCCAGTGCGCTGACAACGATGGAAGGAATGGAGGTCTCCAAAGCAATCTGTACCGCTTCCTTCTTGGTCTTGCCCTCGAAGCGCTCCCGCTTGTAACGGGTGGTCATCAAAATCGCATAGTCTACGGTAGCACCTAACTGAATTGTTCCAATTACAACAGATGCGATAAACGGAATAGTAGTTCCGGTGTAGTACGGCAATCCCATGTTGATGTAGATAGCGAACTCAATGGCTGCTACCAAGACGAACGGCAGGGATGCGGACTTCAATACCAATAAGATGATGGCAAAAATAGCTGCAATACTTACCATGCTGACAACCTTGAAGTCGTGGTCGGTAATGGTAATCAAATCCTTGGTACATGGGGCCTCACCGATGACCATACTTGCGGAATCGTACTTCTTGGCAATGGCATTGATGGTATCAATCTGTGTATTGATCTCATCGGATGCGATTGCATAATCGGAACCGATCATCATAATCTGGTAATTCTCACCCTTTAGGTCCTCTACCAACTTGGTCGGTACCATGGACTCCGGAACGCTGCGTCCCAATGCGGAATCAAGGCTTAATCCGAAGGATACGCCGTCCACTGCATTGATCTCGTCCATCATGTCACACACGTCGGTGGCTTCCATGTCGGAATCTGCCAGAATCATGTAAACGGAACTTAAGTCGAAGTTCTCATCCAACATTTTGTTGGCCTGGGAACATGGCAACTTCTCCGGCAAGGTGTTGGACAAATCGTAGTAGACCTTGGTGTGGTTGTATCCGTAGATGGCCGGGAATAACAGCAATACGAATACGATTAGGAAAATCCAGGAACGATTCACTACGAACTCGGATACCTTATGGAAGGATGGCATAATCTCGCGGTGACTGGTCTACTCCAATGCCTTATCAAAAATCAAAATCATGGATGGCAAAATGGTGACACATCCGATAACACCGAAGACAACACCCTTGGCCATAACGATTCCAAGGTCCAATCCCAAGGTAAAGCTCATGAAGCAAAGAGCGATGAAACCTGCGATGGTGGTAATGGAAGATCCAACCACGCTGGTTAAGGTCTTGCCGATGGCCACTGCCATGGCTTCCTTATTGTCCGTTGGATAAACACTCTTCTGTTCCTTGTAGGAATGCCACAGGAAGATGGAGTAATCTAAGGTAACACCCAGCTGCAAGACTGCTGCCAAAGCCTTGGTTACGTAGGAGATTTCTCCTAAGAAGATGTTGCTGCCCAAGTTATAAATAATGGCCATGCCGATACTCAACATGAAGAATACCGGTACCAAGAAGGAATCCATAAAAATCGCAAGTACGATACATACCAGAATGACTGCGATTAATACGTAGAACGGTGTTTCCTTCTCGCTCATCAGCTTCGTATCCGTAACTACGGCACTCATACCGCTGATGAAACACTCATTGTCGGTCACCTTACGAATCTCCTGAATGGCATTCATGGTCTCATCGGAAGATGTGGTATCGTCGAAGAACACGGCGAACATGGTGGTGTCGGTTTCTTCGTTATAAATCTGATCTAAGTACTTGTCCGGAAGTAACTCAATCGGCACCGCCGGTCCTGCAATACTGTTGAAGGAAATAATCTGATCGACATGTTCGACTCCGGAAATCTTCTCCTCCAATTCATTGATGTGCTTGGCATCCATGTCCTGCACCATCATCAGCGCATACGCACCCTTGCCAAATTCATCCATCAGGATGTCCTGGCCCTTCATGGTGTCAATCTCGCCCGGCAGGTAGTACATGATGTCGTAATTGACTCTGGTTCCGATGTAGCCGAAGGCTGATGGAATCAGAAGTGCGATTGCAATTGCGAGAATAACGAATCTGCATTTCACAACTGCTCTACCAAATTTTTCCATGCTAATTCTCCCTTTCTGCAAAAATGACTTATGGTCATTTTCTCTTTTCGAACTTGTTATAACACAAAAATGACCATCGGTCAATAATAAATGACCAAAAGTCATTTTGTTGTTTTTTCTTGTAAAATAGGGTATTATAGACGTCAGATGAGAATTATTTCGTTTTTTTCCTCGGAAAAGGTATACAAATGGGCAAAATTGATTTGAACAAATCACAAAAGAAAATTTCATTATTGAATACCGCCTTCGATCTTTTCACCACCAAGGGTGTGAACGAGACCAGTATTGCGGAGATTGCCAAGGCTGCGGGCATTGCCAAGGGTACATTCTATCTGTACTTTAGAGACAAGTACGACATCCGCAACAAGCTTATCTCCTACAAGGCCGGTTCCCTGCTCATTGCGGCGGCAGAAGAAGTGCAATCCAAGGAAGATGTGGAGTCATTAAACCTTACGGACCGGATTCTGGCCCTGGTTGACTATATCATTTCCTCCTTAGAAGAGGATAAGAATCTTCTTATGTTCATTTCCAAGAACTTAAGCTGGGGTATTTTCCGCGAGAGTATGCGGGATTCCTTAGAGGAAGAGAATGATGCGGACTTCAAGAACGCCTTCTATGATCTGCTCTCTCTCACCGAAAGCAACTACAAGGACCCGGAGGTTATGATTTACCTGATTACCGAGTTTGTCAGCTCCACTTGCTACAATGCCATCCTCTATTCCGAGCCTTGCAGCATCGAGCATCTGAAGCCCTATATTTTTGAAACCATCCGTGCCATCATCAAGCAGCACGAACCCAACGCATAACCAGGACACCGGTTTTCCGGTGTCCTTTTTTGCGCATGCCCCCGGTTTTGCATTTTTGCTGAGGCTTTAGGACGTCAAGGGTGCTTCGCACCGCGCTGCGGCC
>JAGDAL010000305.1 GCA_017959525.1 Lachnospiraceae bacterium
ACCTGGCAGCCGGGGGAGCGGCCGTTGGAGGTGGAGTTGGAAGCCTGGATGCAAAGTCACGGAATGACGGAGGCGCTGGGGCATCCGGATAGTCCGCAGTGGCAGGAGATTGAAGCGACTTATGGTGCCCTTTCTTTTTATCACTGGATGACTCATCTGTTTCTATTGGATATGCGGATGCGGAACGCCATTCGCCGGGAGATTGTGGAAGGCGTGGCTGCAAGTGGACTTCCCATTACGGTCATGGGCGAAGGCTGGGAACTTCTTCCTATGGCGAAGCTTCCGAATGTGCGTATTCTTCCGGGCTGCCCCATGTCCGTATCCTTTGAGGTGATGCAAAACAGTAAGCGCATCCTGGATGTAACCCCGCTTTTCTACCGAGGATTCCATGACCGGGTGGCATCGGGACTTCTAAACGGAGCTCTAACTATCAGCAACATGCATCCTATGGAAGGAACACCGCAAGATGGCAAAGAGATGCTCTACTATGACAGAGCGCATTTGGATGATTTGATTGAGAAGCTACATCACATGGATGAGACCAAGGCGGCAGAGATTGCGGCTGCCGGACAGCGCTTTGGAGAGGCACATTGTACCTTCGAAGGACTGGGGAAATCCCTGATGCAATATTTATAGACATAAATTAAGAGAGGGTACCAATCTAATCACTATTGGTATCCTCTCCTAATAACTACATATTAACTTTTCAAACTTGTCCAATGGACTCTACCTCGTTTCCTTGGGATTGATATCATCTATATAAAAACTTATTATATAAACCAAAATACGAAATTCTCGGTTCGAATAACCTTTCGTCTTGTCTGCGTTTCTTAGTACTTCTTTCTCGGGATCTTTCCCTCATCCCTTCAGATAAGACACATAGACAAATTATCAATTTTTAAAATATCACATCACTTCAACTACCTGCGATATCTTTCCCAAATGTTCTATTTTACTTAATTCCTACCGATCCGACTCTACTCACTCTCCTTCCGAGGTTAAAATAACCTATATCCGTAGAGTTCGATGAACCATCATAAAATAGATGTTACCTTTCTTAACATATACCGGTTAAGACGGTTCGGAAATAAACTTACTTTCCTGGCGGTCTGTCCTCCTTTCTCTAGTTTCCTCTGGTTTCTTTGTACCATTATCATAATCTCATGCAGGAGGTTTGTCAATAAGTTTTTTGATAATTTAAGAAAAATATTTTAATTATCGTGCAATTATTTAGAATTGCGCGAATAAACACACAATAATAGTCGCATAACAGGGCAGTTTTGGAATGTAACGTTTGAGAATTAATGGAAAGTTCACAAAAAATTAAGAATTCCGACAAACCTCGCGTGTTGTTTCATATATGTTTTCATGTTAAAATAGCACGGTATGGGTTGGAAAAACGGCCCAACGAGGGAGAAGTAACATGAGTTTAGTAACAAAGATTTTTGGAACACATAGTGAGCGCGAATTGAAGCGCATTTACCCGATTGTAGATAAGATTGAGAGCCTTAGACCTGACATGCAGGCTTTGACGGACGATGAGTTGCGCGGTAAGACCCAGGAGTTCAAGGATCGTTTGGCAGCAGGCGAGACCTTGGATGATTTGTTGCCGGAAGCATATGCGGTTGTTCGTGAAGGTGCACGTCGTAGCCTTGGCATGGAGCATTTCCGTGTACAGATCATCGGTGGTATTATTCTTCACCAGGGACGTATTGCAGAGATGCGTACCGGTGAAGGTAAGACCCTCGTATCTACACTTCCTGCATATTTGAATGCATTGGAAGGCAAGGGTGTTCATATCGTAACCGTTAATGATTACCTGGCTAAGCGTGATGCGGAGTGGATGGGTGAAGTTCACCGTTTCCTCGGCTTGAGTGTAGGCGTAGTTTTGAACGATATGTCTAAGGAAGAGCGTCAGGCCGCATACAATTGCGATATTACCTATATCACCAACAACGAGTTGGGATTTGATTATCTGCGTGACAACATGGTTGTCCGTGAGAAGGATCTGGTACAGCGTAGCCTGCATTACTGCATCATCGATGAGGTGGATTCCGTATTGATTGATGAGGCGCGTACACCGCTGATTATTTCCGGACAGAGCGGCAAGTCTACCAAGCTTTATGAGATGTGCGATATTTTGGCACGCCAGTTGAAGCGTGGTGAGGATATGCCGGAGTTCTCCAAGATGGATGCCATCATGGGTGTAGAGCAGGAAGAGACCGGAGATTTTATTGTCAATGAGAAGGATAAGGTGGTAAACTTAACTCAGGAAGGTGTTGCGAAGGTTGAGCAGTTCTTCCGCATTGACAACTTAGAAGATCCGGAGAACTTAGAGATTCAGCACAACGTCATCCTTGCACTTCGTGCGCACAATTTGATGCACCGTGACCAGGATTATGTAGTGAAGGACGATCAGGTTATGATCGTTGATAGCTTTACCGGACGTATTATGCCGGGCCGTCGTTATTCCGATGGTTTGCATCAGGCAATCGAAGCAAAAGAGCATGTACAGGTAAAGCGCGAGAGCATGACCCTTGCAAATATTACCTTCCAGAACTTCTTCAATAAGTATGACAAGAAGGCCGGCATGACCGGTACTGCATTGACAGAAGAAGAGGAGTTCCGTGATATCTATGGAATGGATGTTATCGAAATCCCGACCAACAAGCCGGTACAGCGTATTGATCACGAGGATGTGGTTTACAAGACCCAGCGTGAGAAGTACAAGGCGGTTGTAGAAGAGGTTAAGAAGGCACATGCCAAGGGACAGCCGGTATTGGTTGGTACCATTACCATCGATGTATCCGAGTTGGTTAGTAAGATGTTAAGTAAGGAAGGTATTCCGCATAACGTCTTGAATGCCAAGTTCCATGAAAAGGAAGCAGAAATCGTAGCACAGGCAGGACAGCATGGTGCAGTTACCATCGCAACCAATATGGCCGGCCGTGGTACCGATATTAAGATTGACGAGGAAGCGCGTGCAGCCGGTGGTCTGAAGATTATCGGAACCGAGCGTCATGAGTCCCGTCGTATCGATAACCAGTTGCGTGGACGTTCCGGACGTCAGGGAGATGTGGGTGAGTCCCAGTTCTTCATCTCTTTGGAAGATGATTTGATGCGTCTGTTTGGTTCCGAGCGTTTGATTGGAATTTTCAATTCCTTGGGCGTTCCGGAAGGTGAGCAGATTACCCATAAGATGCTTTCCGATACCATTGAGAAAGCACAGAAGAAGATTGAGAGTAACAACTTCGCAATCCGTAAGAATTTGTTAGAGTATGACCGCGTCAATAACGAGCAGCGTGAGATGGTATACGCACAGCGCCGCCGCGTATTGATGGGTGAGAATATGAAGTCTCAGATTCAGGACATGATTCGCAATGTCATCGAGAACTCTGTCAATACCGTATTGAACGGCGTTCCGAAGAATGAGTGGGACTTGCATGAGTTAAATCAAGTTCTTTTACCAATCATTCCGTTACAGAAGCTTAGCACAGAGCGCGTGGCAGACGTAGATGATGTGAATGCATTGATTGAGAAGTTAGAAGACGAGGCCTTGAAGCTCTATGATGCCAAGGAGGCAGAGTTCCCTGAGACTGAGCAGTTCCGTGAGGTAGAGCGTGTCATCCTGCTTCGTGTCATCGACCGGAAGTGGATGGAAGAGATTGATGATATGGACCAGTTGCGTCAGAACATCGGTCTCCAGGCATATGCACAGCGTAACCCGGTAGATGAGTACAAGATGGCCAGCTACGATATGATGGATGCCATGAATGATGCCATCCAGACCGAGACCGTTACCATTATGTATCGTATCCGCATCGAGAAGAAGGTGGAGCGTGAAGAGGTAGCTAAGGTTACCGGAACCAATAAGGACGAAACCGCATCCAGCGGACCGAAGACAAGAAAAGCACCAAAAGTATATCCGAATGATCCATGTCCATGCGGAAGCGGTAAAAAATATAAGAACTGTTGTGGAGCAAAGTAAGATTTAATGGAGGTGTTTTATATGGAACTATCATCATTAAAGAAAGAATATGGTTTGGTACGACAGGATAACATGGACAAGTTCGTAGAATTAAGCCATATCAACCCGAAGCTGGTATTGGTAGAGGAGTTCTGGATTACTTCCGATCATACCATGGGCAACCGTTGCTCTTATTTTGAAGCCTACAATCAGGCAGAGGAATATGCACACATGCTGGCAGCCAACCGTTCTGCGTTGAATCAGAATCAGGACAAACCGTTTATGATTATGATTAACGGACGTGGCACGACCGTGAACGGACACTTGGAAGAGTACTTGGACGGTAATTATCCGGCATAATAATTACAACGAATTACGATAGAAGGAAGTCATCAAAACGGTGACTTCCTTTTTTGTGAAAAGAAAACAAAAACGAAACAGGATATTTAGAGAAAATAGCTTGTTGACGCAAGATTTGAGAAGTGCTAATTTTATAAGTGCTTAAACGTTTAAATTAAAGGGCGATGAATTTGGAAAAGCGAAGGCTTTTCTATTATTTTACCAAGTTATTTAAACGTTTAAACGGCGATTAATAAAGGGAAATGTAAGGAGTAGAAACATGAAGAGAAAAGCAGTTTTGAGTTTGTTAGCAGTATTGACCTTGACCGTAGGTGTGGCCTTTGGCGGCTGTGGCGCTACCAATGGGGAAGTAGAAGGGGCAGTGACCGAGAGTACAGCAGAAGCAGAGACCAATGCGCATACCGTTACGCTGTATGACGCAGACGGAACTACCGTGTTGGATACGGTAGAGGTTCCGGAAGGAGAAGCGTTGAACGTTGCAAATCCAACAAAAGACGGATATACCTTCGAAGGATGGTTTGTATCTGCCGACTTGAATCGTCGCTATGATGTCACCAAGAATGTGACCAAAGATATGGACTTGTACGCAGGCTTTTCTTCCTATCAGGAGGATGAGCGTAGCTTCTATATTGTAGGATCCGGTGAGAGTGAGCTTATGGCAGCTTCCAATTGGGGTGCAGATTTTGGTGATGCGTATGCCATGACCAAGAGTGAGAAGACGGATGTGAATGAGTACACATTAACCGTAGATTTGCAGGAAGGGGATCAGTTCCAGCTGGTAGCTTCTTCTTCCTGGGAAGATCAAAGAGGTTTTGGATATCTGGATACAGATTCCTTGGATGGTAGCTTCTATTTCAAGAGCGCCAGCGGATTAGGAGATGCAAGCCCGAAGAAGACCAATATTGAGGTGTTAAAGAGTGGTACCTATACCTTCACGTTAACAACCCATCCGGCAGAAGACTACTATGACACTGAGGATGAGTACTACACCGAGGAGACCAAGGAGAATTTCAATCTGAATCCATACGATACCATCTCCTGGACGTACGAGGCAAACTAGCCTATACCGTCAGATTGTGGATGTCAGCCGCGCGGCGGTTGATGGCACTGTCTAAAGCTTGATAGAGCAGTTCTAATTTGGAGTTGCAAAATGTGGAGGCATAGTAAACATTGGATTGTTTGCCGAACAGGCTATCCAAAATCGGATCGGTAATTAAATAGCGCGTATCCGTTCTTAATTCTTCCTCACCGGAACGGACATACCGAACCGTTGGAAATGCCTGTTCTACGGCTTCACGTAATTTTGTATTCTCCGGTTGTAGTAAGAGATATGTGTAATCCCGGCCGTCAAATGCAGCCTCTGCATCCGTGGCGAGCCGGTGATAGTCATTATTGATTTGGAAGAAATGATTGTCGCTGACATCACAGTCAAAGGCAATCAATGGAACAAAGTTCTTGTCGCCAAGGGCGTGGAAGTGCTCAGCAGTAACGCCATAACAAATCAGTGCATCCACCTGGTCGTATTGTTCTGCGGCACCTGCGTCGATGAGAATAACTTCATAGCCTTTGTTACGGAAGAATTCCAGGAAGGTTTCAAGCATCATCATCTGCTGTGCTTTCATCAGTGGAAGGGATGTTTTCTCGTAGGTAATTCCTAAGAGATGCTGTTGGCTGGAGGCTAAGGCCTTGGCCGCAAGATTTGGGGTATAGTTCAAGAGGTTGGCGACCTGCAGAACCTTTTTGCGGGTCTCATCGGAAATCTTAATATCGGTACGGTGGTTCATGACGTAGGAAACCGTTGCGACGGATACTCCGGCTTCGCGAGCCACATCTTTGATTGTGATTTTTTTCTGAGCCATAACAACCTCCCGTTTATACGTTTAAGTACATGGATATTATGGAAATAGTGGGAAGGTTTTGTCAAATACATTTTACGGAAAGAGAAAAGGATAAAAGAAAATGAACGAATACGCATTGCTCCATAGCCCGGACTCAAAGTATTGCTTTGCGACCGGTGAGCGGGAACTTGTGATTCGCTTGCGGGTTGCAAAAGAGGACCGAGGCATATCGGTTATGCTCGTTTACGGAAATAAATATGAGTATCACGAGAAGCGCATGGAATGCACCATGAACATCGCATACTCCGATCAGCTGTATGATTACTACGAGACCAAGTTGCACTTAGATGACGTGCTGTTAGCCTATATCTTCCTGATTCAGGATGGACAGAACAGTTATTATTACAGCGAGGACGGCTTGACTACAACGTACAATTTCCAGGAAGGATTCTACAATTTCTTCCAGATGCCGTACATCAATCGCAACGACGTCCACGAGACGGTAGATTGGATGCGAGGGGCGGTGTTCTACCAGATTTTTGTGGATCGTTTCTATCGCGGAGATTGGGACAAGCAGGACGATTACATCGATATGGCCTGGGGAGATCGGCCGACGCCGAAGACCTTTGCAGGTGGTGATATTCGGGGAATCATTGAGAAACTGACATATCTGAAGGACCTGGGTATTACAGCGATTTACCTGACGCCGGTTTTTCAATCCAAGTCCAATCACAAGTATGATATCAGTGATTACCGGACCGTTGACCCACAGTTTGGAACCAAAGAGGATCTGAAGGAATTGGTACAACAGGCCCATGCCCTTGGTATTCGTGTGGTGCTGGATGCGGTGTTTAATCACTGCAGTGAGCAGTTGCCGGAGTTCGCGGATGTCTTGGAAAAAGGGAAAGCATCCGCTTATTATGACTGGTTCCTCATTGACGGCGACTATCCGCTTCCGGAGGAGGGTAACTATGAATGCTTTGCCTCCTGTGTTTACATGCCGAAATTTAATACGGCTAACGAAGCGGTACAGACATATCTAATCGATATCGCAACCTATTGGATTCGCGAAGCGGATATTGACGGATGGCGTCTGGATGTTTCAGATGAAGTGTCCCATGAATTCTGGCGTAAATTTCGCCGGGCGGTAAAGCAGGAAAAGCAAGACTGTGTTATCATCGGAGAGAATTGGCACGACGCATATCCGTACCTGATGGGTGACCAATATGATAGTATTATGAACTATGCCTTTACCAAGGCTTGTCTGGATTATTTCGCCCGAGAGAAGTTCTCTGGGGAGGATATGGCCAACCAGCTCAGTAAAATTCTGATGCGAAATACGGAACCGGTAAATCGCATGATGTTAAATCTGTTGGATTCCCATGATACCCATCGCTTTTTTACAGAAGTCGGCTGCTCAAAAGAGAAGCTGGTTATGGCGATTGCACTGGAAGTGATGTTTCCGGGCGCAACGTGTATTTACTATGGGACCGAGATCTGTATGGAAGGCGGATACGATCCGGACTCCAGAAGATGCTTCGATTGGAACGAA
>JAGDAL010000306.1 GCA_017959525.1 Lachnospiraceae bacterium
AATCTCCGCCGTTACGCCTAGCGGACGGCGCCATTTTCAAATCCACAACGCCCCTTCGAATAATGAATTTGCCCTGGAAGCCCTGGGTGACAGCGGCGGTTACCACATCGATACCCTTCATTTTGGGCATGCGGATGTCCATGATGACCAAATCCGGTTTTAATGACAGAATCTGTGTCAGTGCATCCTGTCCATTGGTCGCGGTACCACAGATGGTAAATCCCAACTGGTTCCAGTCGATAATATACTTTAGTCCCTCTAGTACAATCTGTTCATCGTCTGCAATAAAAACGTTCATTTATACTTCCCCACCTTTTATTTGGAATGGAACCAGCGCCGTTACAATGGTCCCTCTCTGATACTTACTATGAATACACAGGCCGTAGGTATCCCCATAATATTTCTGTATACGGCTGTGGATGTTATACATTCCAATACCATGCTTCGCATCCGGATCCGGAGGCGTGGTCATGGCTTCTTTTACCACTTGCAATTGCTCCCTTGTCATGCCGATGCCGTTATCACACACCAGGATCTGCAAGGTGTCCTGGGGCATGGGTTTGATTCGGATGATGAGGGTGCCCGGTTCTCCCGTCTCTTCCAACCCATGTATGATGGCATTTTCTACAATCGGTTGAATCAGTAGTGGAAGAATCTGGGTACTTGCCACATCGATGCGGTCATCTACTCGAATCTCATAGCTTAGGCGCTCTCCAAAACGCATTTTCATAATGGATAGATAGTTCTGTAGATAATCGATTTCCACGTCCAGTGAAGTGGAAGTGGAGATGGTATTTCCCAGGGCGTAACGCATGCATTTGCCTAAGAGCTTGATGGCATTGGCTACTTCCGGATTCCCTTCCGTCAACGACTTCATACGAATCATCTCTAAAGTGTTATAGAGAAAATGTGGATTGATCTGTCCTGCCAGAAGCTTTAGCTCCATCTGTTGCTGCCGGTTGGCTAGCCTTGCTTCCTCGATTTTTCCCTGGTAGATGGCTGCTTCTTTTTCTTTCAAATCTGTTACCAGGTGTTTCAGGTCGGCAAAGGTATCGGACAACTCATCCTCCCCTTGTATGGAATCAATAATCTGGTAATCATTGTTGGCAACCTTAGCCATGGCAAGCCGCAGGGTACGAATACGTCGAACGAAGTATTTGCCATACAAAAGAATTACCAGGAAGGATACGGTTGTAATTACAACAAGCAATGCCAAGGCCAACAGAGAGATGTTTTGCAACTGCTGATAGAATCGCTCATTTGTTACCAACACATGCAGATAGCACTTGGACTGATATGGATGGAAGGATGAAGTGGCATATACCGTGGGGTGTCCGAGAATACATTCCACACCCGTGGCATTTTGGGCGGCATCCTTCGGAAGGTTATCCAGTGGGAATGGTTGACCCGCATAGCTTCGGTCGGTGCTGAAGAATACCACATCGTCATCTACAGACAGGTAGATGTTGTATTTATCCCGTTCAATCAGGCTTCGCAGATAGTCATTGGAGATGGTGGCTTTTAGCACTGCGTAATCTCCGGTCTTTGGAAGCGTAATGCGGGAGTAGTAGTTCAAGTCCCAATAGACGATATCGCCTTTTCCAATTCGTGGCTCTGTTAGGAAGAAGCCATCGGAGGAGTGATCGGCATACGCATACCATTCGCTGGCTTTTTCCTCCGGTCCAAGAGGATAGATACAGGCTAGGGATGCTGAGGGGGGCACCGCCGGCGAAGGAATATAGAGTCGTAAATCAGACAATGAAGGGGTGTTAATCAAGGTGTTATTCAGATAACTGTAGTTCGTGACGGTATCGATAGCCTCTGTGGAGTCCTCCTGTTGCAGAGCGTCCATAAGCAGAGCATCGGTGACCAGGGAATTGCGAATCTGGTGAATGTTGATGGTGGTCATAATCAGTGCGGTATTAATCTGAGAGACCTTGGTCTTGCTGAGATTCTCGAAGTCTTTTTGGATATTTCGTCGACCGGTAATCGAAAAAATACTACCGACAATCAGAATCGGTAGCAGAATCGACACCGTGAATAATACCGTGAGTTGGTGACCGATATTTTTTCTTGAGAAGAAATCAACATACTTACTTTTCATAGAACCATTATACTTCAAAAATCCGTTCATAAAAAAGGGAAGAAAGCGGATTGTTGGATAAAAACTATTTTCAAAGCAGATTCTTATAGTATATTTGCGCTAATTCTTGTAGTAATTCTAAGATTCACCCCCACGTATAATCGAGTAAAGTTGAGTATTACATAAAGGAGACAAACAATGA
>JAGDAL010000307.1 GCA_017959525.1 Lachnospiraceae bacterium
GCAAGGTGTACTGGTGCAACCACTCACAGACTTTTTTGCCTTCCAACTCAAAATCCGATCCCACCCAGCATTGATAGAGGGATTTGTCAGAGACATCCACCAAGCGGTCCACTAAGATAATGGGAATGCCCGCTTCCTTGGCCTCTTCCATCACCGAATCCCATCCGGACTCTGTCACCGGAGCCAGGACGATGTAATCCACATCCTGCTGGATGAAGGTACGAATGGCCGTAATCTGATTGGTCTGCTTCTGCTGTCCGTCCTTGAATACCAAGGTATAGCCAGAAGCCTCACAGAAGGCGTCCTTCATGGATTCCGTATTGGCACTTCTCCAATCGGATTCTGCGCCTAACTGGGAGAATCCTACGACTACATTGGAGCTTGCACTTGTTGTCGGTTCATTGGTCTCTACAGGACGACTGCTCTCGCAGCCGGTCAACACCAGCATGGAGAGCAGAAGCCACGTCAAACGTTTTATTTTTTTCATAAAGTTCCTACGCTGTCTTTAAGGCTTTCTTCTTCTTAGCCATAATAACACTCTGGATTAAAAGGAACAAGCAAAGCATACCTGCGATGGTAATTCCGGTCCACCATGCCTGATCAAATCCGGCAGAAGAAACGATGTTCTGAATCATGCTCAAAGACAATACGCCAAAGAGGGTTCCGATAATGTTACCAACACCACCGGTCAACATGGTTCCACCGATGATGGAGGAAGCAATGGCGTTCATTTCCATACCCATTGCATGGCTGGCAGCACCACTACCTACATGGAGGAAGTATACATAACCGCCAAGACCTGCTAACAGGCAACAAATCAAGTGAGATAAAAACTTGGTTCTCTTAACATTGATACCAAGCATCAATGCACTTTGCTTGTTACCGCCGACTGCATAGAAGCTACGGCCAAGCTTGGTCCAGCGAAGAACTGCAAACAAGATGATCACAACCAAAAGTGCCACAATGACGCCGATTTCTACGTAGGCCGGAACGTACGCTCCCAACTTGTTGGTGGAGCCCATGCCCGGTACATTGATACGGGTTAATTTCAGCTTGGTGAATGCTTCGTTCGAAACATTGAACGGTGCCGTGTTAACGATGGTGGTCATACCTCTTGCGAAGAACATACCTGCCAAGGATACGATGAATGGCTGAATATCCAGATACGCAACCAAAAATCCCTGTACCAGACCGTATGCTAAGCCGATACCAAGAGCAATTAGTACAGAGCCTAAGATGCTTCCGTCATGATAATCCAGATATACTGCGCAGCACATGGAAACCAAAGCTACTACACCACCGACAGAAATATCGATACCGCCGGTAATCATTACAAGTGACATACCACAGGAGGTAATAATCAGTGCCGCATTGGCATTTAAAATGTTAAAGAATGCCTGTGGCTTGGTAAAAGCACCGCCTAAGAATACGGCTGCTCCTAAGTACATCAAAGCAAAAACAATAATCGTAATTGCCAACAACATATTCGTATCACTGACACGTGTGAAGATACTACCCTTTTTTGTCTTGCTCATTTATGCCACCTCCTTCTTCGCACGTAACTGCTTACCAAAACGACTTAAATACTCACGAACGCTTGGGGCAGAGAATACAACCAGAAGAATTACAACAACTGCTTTGTATGCAGCCAATGCATCAGAACTTACCTCAAACTTGTACAAGGTTGTGGTTAAGAACTGGATGACATAAGCACCTAAGATGGAAGCCCAGATATTGAACTTACCACCGCTTAATGCGTTACCACCAAGAGCAACTGCCAGGATGGCATCCATTTCGATATCCTTTGCGATAACGGAATAGTTAATGGTGGACAAACGGCTAACCTTGATGAGTGCTGCTACTGCAACACATAATCCAAGGATTACAAAAGCCAAAATCTTAATCATGGTTGGATTGATACCGTTTAAGCGAGAGGACTTCTCGTTGATACCAACGGCCTGGGTATATAATCCCAAGTTGGTGAACTTCAGTACCAATGCAATGACAATGATACATGCTGCTGCAATGAATACGGTGGTCGGAACCGGAATTCCCGGAATGAATCCACCGAAGTATCCGAATTTTGGATCCGGAACGATTGGCAACTCATTGTTGTTGATCCATGCTGCGATGGAACGACCTGCAGTAAACAGAATCAAAGTTGCGATCATCGGCTGAATCTTAAAGATAGCAACCAAAGCACCGTTAAACAAACCACACAACATACCAACCAGGCATGCTACCAAGAATGCTACGATTACCGGAGCTGCAACTTCAGTTGGACGGGCAACGCCACCACAGAGCACATGCAACATCGCAGAACCTGCGATTGCGATGGTTGCTCCAACGGAGATATCCTGTCCACCACTTGCTGCGGTAACTAAGGTCATACCGATGGCAAGAATGGCAAGCTCACTGCCGTAGTCCAAAATCGTAATTAAGTATCCGGATAATACCGGGTTGCCTGCATTGTTCAAACCCATGCTAATCTTGAAAAAGCTTGGATCGTGAATCAAGTTAATCACTGCCAAAAGTACCAATGCCATCAACGGAATGAACATCTGGTTCGACACCAGTCGACGCAAGAAGCTTTCTTTCTCTTTTGTTTTACTCATGATTGCTTTCACCTCCGGCGATTGTACTCATAATCTTGTTCTGGGATAATTCCTCACCCAGTATTTCTCCTACCACTCTGCGGTCACGCATGACAATCAAACGTGAGCAGGTACGGAGCATCTCATCTGTTTCGGATGAAATGAAGGTCACGCTCATACCCTCGGAAGCCAGTTCCAATACCAGCTTCTGGATATCTACCTTGGTACCGACATCGATACCACGGGTCGGCTCATCCAGAATCAGATATTCCGGATGCATCAGTAACCAACGTGCCAGAATAACCTTCTGCTGGTTACCACCGGAGAGTGACTTAATCGGAGTATCTGCGGAAGCAGTCTTGATGTTCAGCTTCTTAATGTACTCATCTGCAAACTTGTACTGCTGTGCCTTGGAAAACGGTTTGAAGAAACCGGTTAACACCTGCAGTGCCAAAATAATGTTTTCACGTACGGACAAATCACCGATGATACCGTCCACCTTACGATCTTCCGGAAGGTATGCAATACCATGTTTCATGGCATCCAACGGCTTCTGAATTTTTACTTCCTTGCCATGGATTTTTACCTTACCGCCAAGTACACGGTCTGCACCGAAGATGGCACGTACGCTCTCGGAACGACCGGATCCTAAGAGTCCGGTGAATCCGTTTACTTCACCCTTCTTAATATAGAAATCAAACGGCTTGATTCCAGCATCGCTTTGCAAGCCCTCTGCCTCGAATACAATTTCATCTGCATCTTTCTCGTGATATGGTGCCTGCTCGCCCTTGATGTCAGAGAGATCATCCATCTCCTTACCTAACATCTTCGCTACTAACTGCACACGAGGAAGATCCTTAATCTCATACTCACCAACCAACTGGCCGTCACGAAGTACGGTAATCTTATCGCAGACTTCGTATACCTGGTCCAAGAAGTGAGTAACAAAGATGATGCCAACGCCACGCTCTTTTAAGTTGCGCATTAAGCCAAAGAGCTTCTGCACTTCCTGATCATCCAAAGAGGATGTCGGCTCATCCAAAATCAATACTTTACATTCCATATCTACAGCTCTGGCAATAGCTACCATCTGCTGTACAGCGATGGAGCAGCTGGCCAACTGCTGCGTTGCGGATGCCGGAATATCAAGAAGCTTCAACAGCTTATCCGCATCCTCATTCATTTTTTTCCAATTGGGAATTGCACCTTCCGTACGACCGATGAACATGTTCTCGGC
>JAGDAL010000308.1 GCA_017959525.1 Lachnospiraceae bacterium
GATTGTATTTTCGATGGTAAATACCGGCGCATCTCTTGGTTTCTATATAGATATTCCATCCTTGCTTTATGTCATTGGAATCATGTATTTTGCATTGATTGGTGGCGGTTATGTTCGATTGTTCCACAAGGCTTTTGGAACTGCTTTTAGCAGAAAAAGTTTGAGCTCCGATGAATGTGAGATTCTAGTGCCACAGATGGAATATGCCGTAGGTTACGCTGCAAAAATGGCACTGATTGGTGGTGTGCTGACAGCTGCTTTGGGATTTATTGTAATTACAGCTAAGATTTACGGATCGGATGTCTATGGTCCGAATCTGTCGGTTGCAAGCTTGCCAATCTTTTATGCATTGCTGGTAGCATTGATTCTTTATATTGTGAAAGCGCGTATTCATAAAATGCGTTAAGAAAGCGTATGTAGATGTGGCCTGCTATGCTATAATGATTTCTAAAAAAGCAGTAACAAGGATTTAATATGAAAAAGATTTATTTTGTCCGACATGGACAGACCGTATGGAACGTAGAAAACAAGATCTGTGGAGTGACGGACAGTCCACTGACAGAAGTTGGGCATGAGCAGGCCATTGCAACCGGACAGGCGATTCTGGAAAAGGGAATCGTAGCGGATGAAATCATTTGTTCTCCGTTGTCCAGAGCGCATGATACCGCAAATCACATCGGAGAGATTCTTGGAGTTCCGGTGCGCGTAGAACCGCAGCTGGTTGAGCAGAACTTCGGCAAATACGAATCTACGCCAAGGGATGGAAAAGAATTCCAAGAGCAGAAGCGTCGCTTTGTCTACGACTTCGATGGCGGTGAATCCATGATGCGCGTGGGACAGCGAATCTACAATTTGCTGGATGAACTTGCAAAGGATGATAAGACCTATATTCTTGTGGCACATAACGGAATCGCCAGAGTGGTACGTTCCTATTTTCTGAATATGGAGAATGAAGAGTATTCTGCCTTCGGCGTGCAGAATTGTGAAGTGGTGGAATACGAATATCGATGATATCGTTGCACTGTAATTACTTGGGGAAAGGAAAAAGAGAAAGGATGAGAATTCCTATCCGGAAGAAGGGGAAACACATGAGTAAGATGTCAGAAGCGCCTATTTGGCAGTTTATCAACGAGTTATCTTCGGAGGCACCAATTCCCGGAGGTGGAGGAGCCAGTGGGCTTGTTGCGGCTTGTGGAATGGCTCTCGGCAATATGGTATTAAGCCTGACCACCGGCAAGAAGAAATTCGAACAATATCAGGAAGAAATCGACTCCTTAATTGAAAAAGGAAATAACTTAACGGATGCGCTGCTGCGCGGAATGGATGCGGATGCCGCTGCTTTTATCCCGTTGACTATGGCGTATCGTCTGCCAAAAGAAACAGAAGAGGAACAGGCGCACCGGGACGAAGTCATGGAAGAGGCCTTAGTGGGCGCCAGTGAAGCACCACTGCATATGATGGCCAACATTATGGAAGCCATGCATCTGATTCACCGAATCGCAGAGATTGGAAGCCGTATGGCAATCTCCGATGCTGGCGTGGGTATTCAGTGCTGTATGGCGGCAATGCACGGCGCATCACTGAATGTTTTTATCAATACCAAGGCTATGAAGAATCGGGAAGTGGCAGAGGACATGAATCGCAGAGCGGATGCTCTGATTAAGGAAGCCGAGTTGGTGGGCAATCGGACCTATGAGTTAGTATTAGAAGCTGTCCGCCCAAAGGAGGAAGCGTAAGAGATGGAAGTCTTGAAGGGACTTGCGGTGGCCAATGCCATCAATGAGCAACTGATAAAGGAAGCATCCGAGTTAGCGGTGGCGCCGCATTTGGCAATTGTTCGCGTGGGAGAGCGTGCCGATGATTTGGCTTATGAGCGCGGGGCAACGAAGAAAATGGAGAAGGTTGGATTCTCCTGCACCGCCTATGCTTTTCCGGAGGATATTGAGAATACCGAGTTTGTGGAGGCATTCCGTAGCATCAATGAGGATCCTAAGATTGACGGTATCCTGCTGTTACGTCCGCTTCCAAAGCATCTGGATGAGAAGCTGATTACAGAAATCATTGATCCGAAGAAGGATATCGACGGAATTTCTCCAATCAATATGGCCAAGGTTTATGCCGGGGATGCAACGGGATTTGCACCTTGTACGGCAGAAGCAGTGGTGGAGATGTTGGATTATGCAGGCGTTGATTGCACCGGCAAGAAGGTAACGGTGGTTGGTCGAAGCCTAGTTATTGGTAAACCGGTCACCATGCTGATGATGAAGAAAAATGCAACGGTTACGGTCTGCCATACGAGAACAGCAGATATGAACGCAGAGTGTCAGGCTGCGGATATCGTGGTAGCGGCGGCCGGAGTAGCGAAGATGATCGATGCATCCTACCTTGCGGATGGTGCGATTGTGATGGACGTGGGAATCAATGTAGATGACGAGGGGAACCTCTGTGGCGATGTGGATTTTGATTCTGCCAGCGCA
>JAGDAL010000031.1 GCA_017959525.1 Lachnospiraceae bacterium
CAAACAGAATCCAATCAGCGTGCCGTTCGTATCCTTGCATACAACCGTATGGAGATTACGAAGGAGAGCATCCTTACCATGAAGACCGGAGATGAGATGGTACAGCGCGCCCTGAAGAATCTTACACCGGGCGTGGTAAAGAGCCTTATCGATGAAGGTAAGAATCCATTGGATTTGTCCATGGAAAAACTCTTAGAGATGACGGAAGATGCCAAGGAACGCATGGCAGATTCCAATGGCAATAAGGAAGAAAGCTACGCCAAATTCTTATGGAAGATGGATCAGATTGGTGAGATGACTCCGGAGCAGCGACAGAGCTTCATCGGCGTATATCGTTTGTTACACCAGGTGGAAGCAACGGATGGTGCCGTCATTGGACAGCTTCTGCAGCAGGGCAGAGAGATTACCCTTCGCACCATGATGGAAGCAGTTCGCACCCGTAAGCACGAGAATCGGGAATACACCGTAGATAATGACTTTGGCGTGGTAGAAGACTTCGCAGTGAAGGATTTGAATATCACTCAACAGGTGGAAAAAGTCTTTTTAACCTATCGTTGTAAGGATGCCAAGGAAGCCATCTCTCCACAGAAGATGATGACCTTCGCCAGCGAAGATACCTATATGGAGATGAATCCGGATACCTTCGCTACGGCATTGGAGCAGGCAGAGGAAGCTCCGGAAGTAGAGCAGGCTTATGTAGCAGAGCAGCGAAGCAATCTGCAGCAGTCAGTCGCATCGGAAGAGCGCATCTACGCGATGTTGCAGCAGTATGACCTTCCGGTAACGGCAACCAACTTAGAAGCCATGAGTTCTTATCTGAAGGATCGGAATCGAATCTTCGAAGTACTTGCAGAAATCAAAAACGATATCTTCGAGCAGTTCGGTGAAGCAGTGAAGACACCGGAAGAGATGGCCGAGGCCCAGCGCAAGTTGGAAGAGACCGCTGAGAACGTGATGCGCACCGCAATCATCGAAGATGCCAAGGGCTATATTGATGTACGTGGCATGAAGATGGTGATGACCCAGTTGCATACCCTTGGAACCATGGCAACACGGGAAGAAACTTATGCTATCCCGATTACCGTGGCAGATGCCACCGGCAACATGACCTTAAAAATCGTGCGTGGCAAAGAAGAAGAGAAGGGCCTTGTAGATGTGGCCTTGGATATGGATGCCACCGGATGTATCCGGGGAAGCTTCCATATGACAGCCGAGGGCATCGAGGGTGAGATCACCACAGATCGCTCTACCACCAGACAGCAGTTGGCACAGCAGGCGGAAGCAATCAACGAAGCCATTGCCAAAGCTACCGGAGAAGCTTGCCAGTGTAGCTTTTCCTGGAATGCAAGTGTCGAGGCGAACGGCATTTATGAGCGGACGACTCCGGATTTTGAAGTGACGAAGGACGTTCGTGAAGTACAGACTTCCAAGTTGTACGGCTTAGCCCGTGCATTTATCGACATTGTGGGAAGTCTACGTGGATAAAACACAAAATATTCGAATCGGGGGTTCATAAATCGATCCCCCGGTCCGATATATAGTGTGTAAGGAACAAAGGATGGTTTCAAATAAGGCATGGAAGCACGAATGACCACTTTGGTCGTGAATGACTCCGTGCATTTTTTTGTCCAAAAATAAAAAATCGAAATGAAGCAACTCATTTCTTAGCAGTAAAGAGAGGTATCTATATGAAGATCAATAACAACATTTCCGCAGTCATCACCAACAAGCAACATCTTCGAACCGAGGATACCTTAGCTGCATCTATGGAGCGTCTGTCTTCCGGATTACGTATCAACCATGCCAAGGACGATCCGTCCGGTATGGCCATTGCAGGAAAAATGAACGCTCAGATTGATGGCTTATCCAGAGCAAGTCGTAACTCTTCTGACGGTATCAGTGTATTGGATACCGCAGACGGTGCATTAACCGAGGTTACCTCTATGCTTCAGCGTATGCGCGAGTTGTCTGTACAGGCAGCCAACGGAACCATGTCCGATAATGATCGCGCAGCAATCCAGAAAGAAATTGATAACTTAGTAGAAGAAATTGACCGTATCTCCGAGGCCACCGAGTTCAACACCAAGACCTTGTTGGATGGCTCTTTGTCCAATCGTGTGTACGGCGATCATTTTACCCGCCCGACTCCGTCCAGCGCAGTAGAGGCAGGCTTCTATAACTTTACCATTAACGATGCCGCAGAGCAGGCATCGGTAGCAATTGACGTAACCAACGGATTGACTTATCCGATTCCTTCCGACCAGGCAGGAAGTATCACCATCAATGGTGCAGCAGCTATGATTGAGGCTGGCATGTCCAAGGAAGATGTGATCGGAAGCATTCGTGATGCAGCAGAAATCGGCGGCGCACTGATCGAGATTACCGGCGATATTGTAACCGTGAAGTCTGAGTATTATGGCGTGAACGAGCATGTGGATGTGGTAAGCAATTCCACCTTGGTACTTCCGGCAGGAGCAGAGCATCAGACCGGAAAAAATGCAGACATTACCATGGATACAACAAATTCCCTTTTCAAGGATCATCCAACTGCAACTATTAAGCATGAGGGCAACCATATCACATTTACCGATGTGGAAGGATTCTCTCTTTCCATGAAGTTAGAGGCTGATTACGAAGGCACCGTCAATTGCGAAGTCACCGACATCGGACCGATGGATCTTCAGGTTGGTGCCAACATGGGCCAGCAGATTCGTGTACGTATTCCATCCATCTCTTCCGAGTATCTGTACTTAGACGAAGTGGACGTTAGCAAGGCAGGAGGACCGGAAAAAGCCATGGCACGTCTGGACGAAG
>JAGDAL010000309.1 GCA_017959525.1 Lachnospiraceae bacterium
AAAGCATTTTATAGAGCAATCGAAAAATATGGTTGGGAATCCTTTAGACACGAAATAAATGTTTTTTTATGTGGGGTGTTTTTATGAAAAGAAAACTATTTGGAAACATGGCAGTATCATTAATCGTATGTACGCTAGGAGCAATCGCCGGTATTGCAATGATGGCACTTGCTGGAAGCGCAATAAAAGATGATGATATGGAGGGAAGATTATGAGAAAGAAATGCATACTTCTATGGATGAGCGTTATGCTTCTACTTTCCGTTACTGCATGTGGAACCAAGACTGAGAACACGGCAACACCACAGGCACCGGATGCTGAACCGGCAATCGAAGAGCCTGCAACAGAGGAGCCGGAAGCGGAGGAATCGGATACAGGACTAGCGAATCCTTGGACAGAGTCTGATCGAGAGGGTGTTTTGGCCGCTACCGGATTCGATTTGAATGTTCCGGATGATGCGGAGAATGTAGTGTACAGCTATATGGAAGCGGACAAGATGGCGCAGGTAAGCTACGTGATGAATAACCATGATTGGACCTATCGTGTGCAGGCAACGGACGGATTGCAGGATATTTCCGGTATGTATTATCAATGGGTTGCAGAAGAGGACACGAATGTTGCCAATTGTGAGGCTGAAATCAAGGCTTATGTGGAGAACAATGGAGATCCCGATAACCTTGATGATATGTTTTCTGTGCAAGTGCTGAATTGGTATGATGCAACAGAGGGTGCAACACATTCAGTTTCTATTTCCGGACGTGCGGTAGACGGTCTGGATTTGAGTGTGTATGCGGAAGATATGTGGATGAAATAAAGAACATCAAAGAAGCCTCGGACGAGCTGTCCGAGGCTTCTAACTATTTATTCATAAGCATGCGCGTAACCGTAATTCAGGCCGCAATCGCGTTTGATATACGGATAGTAGATGGCATCTACGTAGAGGCTGCTGATTTCTAAAATGATATTATGGTCGACGCAGTTTTGTTCCGCCAGGTTTGTTTCAATATCCTCGCCGTTTTTGCGATAGAAGGTGAGAAATTCATCGGAAAACTCGTACACATCCCCAGTGTCGGAAGTATAGGTGAAGTGGGTGGTATCGCCTTCTACATGTTTTCCTTCAGACTGTAGTAAGACGTAGAGCCCACCATAAGGGATGCGATAGGTACTGAGAGTTGGACGATACCATAGGCAAGTCGCATTTCTTCTGGTAATCTCGCCGTCGCAGCGGGCGATATGGGGTTCGTCTTCAGCGTCTCCTCGAAAGGCCCGTTCCGGATCATCCACGATTAGTACGCGGTTACTATGGTCTGCACGAATGTACTCCGGCACATTTTCTTCTCCAATGTCTTGGAGCACTGCTGCATCCTGGTATGCAATCCCATAGGTGATGTACGGACACAGGGCATTGGCAATCAAGGTATCGCAACTATCCTCGTAGTCGTTGTCATCGTATTGTGCCGGTCCAACGTGCCCATCGTACGTCCAGACACTGTAATCAATGGAATTCGGGTTGGTTCCGACGGAGGTGTCCATGGCGACGCAGAAGTAGATGGGCTTTTCATCCTTGTTGCGAATATAGGTTGCGCAATCCCAGAAGGCGCGACAAGAGGTTTCCAGTTCGTCTTTATTTTTGTAATGAATCACAAACAATCCAAGCTCCGGATCATCGCTATCCTTTTGCGGAGTGAGATAGTCGATGTTTTCCGGTAGATCACAGGCTCGGCGCTCCACTAGTTTTTCCGTGTAATTGCTGCCGATGCCTGAGGTAATGGTTGGGATATAATCTCCGCTGCCCGTCAGTGTTTCATACACCTCAAAATGCACGTCCTCATCCTTGTCATACACCAGCCAGGAGTCAAAGGATACTTCTCCACCACGTTGGTGTGCAATTTCATAATTGGTGATTCCCAGAGTTTGCTCCACGTATTCCTTGACTTGCCGGCGGGTAGCTACATTTCCGCATCCGGTGAAGACAGATAGGATGGCTATGGCTAGGAGCGCGGTGAGTAGGTGCTTGCCGCGTCGCTTGCTTCTATTCATTGTTTTCCCCTTTGGTCGTCTTTTCTTATCAGTATATCAGTTTCAGGGGCGGTATGAGAACTGAATTCACGTGAACCTGTGGTTGAAAAGACGGTGGCCAATTAGTACTCCGGATTGGTGGCCTGAACTTCGTAGTAGAAGATCATGCCGTCGTATAGGTCGGTCGGTGTCATATTGATGCGGTAAACGTAAGGTAACAAATAATAAATCGTGCTGAAGCCTTCTCCCAA
>JAGDAL010000310.1 GCA_017959525.1 Lachnospiraceae bacterium
GGGTGGCTTTCCGATAAATATCTTCCGTAATGACAACAGGTGCAGTATTGCCCGCTTGTAAGGCCTGTTCAATGGCCACAAAGACGGTGGCACGACTCTCTTCGTAACTGCGATAGCGAATGGTGCCCGGGTTATAGAAGAACCTGGGGTGCAGTAAGTATTCGTTGTGGTTGTAATAGAACGGCTTCTCCAATCGTTCGACGATGGTATCCCGAATCATAAACTGGTCAATCTTTTTGGTGAGTAGAACCAGGAAGATACCATTCCGCAGGTAGAAGATATATTGCCCTTTGCTGGCTTGCCGTAAGAAGGCAGAGAGCTGACGTAAGAGCGCTGTTACAACTTCTTCCGAGTAGGCGTTTTTTAGCCCGCGATAGTTCTCTAGAATAAATCCGCCAAAGGGGAGATATTTTTCATTCTGCAATTGTTCCGTGATGACCAGCTGCAAGCCTCTGGCATCAAAGAAGCCGGTGCGCCGCTCCCGGTAGTAGTCCGGTCCCTGGAAGGTAAGGAATACGATAATAATACTGATCATGTTGCACAGGGAAATGACCTGATGATAGAGCATGACATACATCTGCAACCAATTTCCCAAGAGGGCAACGATGACGTAGAGATAGATGGCCCGGCGATGACCGGCCTGCAACTTTTCCCGACCGAAGACAGCAACATATGGGATACAGGGAGCCATGAAAATGAAGTATTCCCAGAAGAAGAGCTCGCGTCCCGGACCATAGTGGAAGGCACCCATTTCATCCAAAGAGAAAATAAAGCCGTTCCAAGGCGCAGTAATGGATAGGGCAAACATAAACAGAAACGGAATGGAATGGACCGCAAGGGGGAAGAACCAGGTGCGGTTGCGGTGAATGACTAAGGTAACAAATAAGGAAAATACATAAGGACATGCTGCGAGAGCAATATAGTAAATCACATTCAAGGTGTAATTGGTCGTTGTGGAATACCGCTCCGGGAAGCTTGCGGTAATAGATGCGATGATGTCAAGACTGGCCAGTACCAGGGTAGAAATCATGACAGCAAAAAAAGCCCGGTTACGAAGAATCGGAAGGTTACGTCTAGAGACGTAGTACATAATCAGCACAACGCACACGAACCAAGCGCTGATATCAAAGTCGAGATTCCATACCATATTGTTACCCCATACTCAGGTCCCCCAGCTCGACTACTTTTACACAATCATTTTACCATCATCATATAGGTGGATACAAGCAAAGAAAAAGCAGCGACGATGAACGTCGCTGCCTTGTAATTAGTGGCTGGATTTCTTGATTGCCTGAATGATACGGATGATGATTGGTGCGAGGATGATATCGAAGAGGACTTCGAATAAGAAGTTCACACCGATCAAACCGAATACGATGTAGCTGCCTACGGCCTGATCACCTGCCCAAGACTGGATCAGATCCAGGAAGAACAAGGTTACACCCAGAATGAATACGCCGGTGTTGCATACCGGAGTAAGCAGTGCAGCTAAGATAACGGACACGGTCATATTCTTCGCAGCCAGCTTGTGTGCCACAATACCGGATACAAGACCTGCGATGGTACTCTTACCAAGGCAGATTGCAACCGTAGCGACCGGAATCTGTGCCAACATCATGGCGCCGCCCACATCTGCGCCGGAGATAACGGAAGCGGTAACAACGGCACCGAATACGAAACCGAGTAATGCGCCGGTAGCCGGACCATAGAGAATTGCACCGATGATAACCGGAATCAATGCGAAGGTTGGCTTGAAGGAGAATGGCCAAGGAATAGAGCTTGCCACTACCTGAAGTACGACTACCAATGCGATGAGTACAGCGGTTCCAACCATCTGCTGTGTCTTAGTTCTTGTGTTCATAATTATAATCCTCCTGCTGACGTTCTCTTCATACGAGATACATTGCACAAAAAAGGTAACACAAAAGCGGTCGGGATACAAGTAAAACCGCTTTTCTTGGGCCTTGGAATATTGTAAAATCGTAAACAGAGTACGGAAATTTTTACAGAGGAATGCCATGCTGACATTTGAACAATATGTGGAGCGGAGAATCCGCAACAAAAAATATAAAATTCGCAAAGAATTAGGCCATCAGGTCATCACCGGCGGAAAGCACCGGAATGCCCGACGTGCCAAGTTCTTCAAATCGGAAGAAGGCAAGAAGCAGCTCGAGATTGCATACCGTGCCAACGAAGAGTTACAGGAACTCTATCACAATAAGAAATCCCCGATGCTGAAGGCGGAGTACGAGCACTACGTACACGAAGTCACCATGCTCAAGGAACGCAAGAACCTAGAGGAGAAGCGTCGGATTCTAAGAGAAGATATTCTAAAAGAAATCCCGGAGAACCCAATCGATCTCTATCCCCATGCCAGACGCATGCATCGTCATTTTATTCTGCATGTGGGACCTACCAATTCCGGCAAGACCTATGAGGCATTGGAAGAGTTTAAGAAGGCGGAGAATGCCATTTATCTGGCACCACTGCGTCTGTTGGCATTTGAAGTTTTTGAAAAAAGCAATAACGCCGGTGTGCCTTGTAACATGATTACGGGCGAAGAAGCCATCCGTATGCCGGGTGCGACCCACCAGGCATCCACGGTAGAGATGTTGTCGGTGTTGAAGGATTATGACTTAGCGGTTATTGATGAAGCCCAGATGATTGAGGATACGGAGCGTGGTGGTGCCTGGACCAGAGCCTTACTTGGTGTTCCGGCCCGACGCATTCATGTGTGTATGGCTGCATATGCCACGAATCTGGTAATTCAGCTTATCGAAGAGTGCGGCGATACCTATGAGGTAGTCGATCATCATCGTGCCACGCCACTGGTGATGGAGAAGGGACATTTTACCTTCCCACAGGATGTAACAGACCACGATGCCCTCATTGTTTTTTCCAAGAAAATGGTGCTTGCCTGTGCGGCAGAATTACAGCGTCTGGGCATCTCCTGTAGTGTCATCTACGGTTCCCTTCCGTATGATGTGCGAACCCGTGAGGTAGACCGGTTCCTAAGAGGAGAGAATCGCGTCATTGTTGCTACGGATGCTATCGGTATGGGCATGAACCTGCCGATTCGTCGTGTGGTGTTCTTAGAGAATGAGAAGTTTGACGGAGAGAATAAGCGCCCGTTGCATGCCAAAGAGATTCAGCAGATTGCCGGACGTGCCGGTCGTCGCGGAAGCTTCGACATCGGTTACTACACTGCACAGTTCGATAAGAAGCAGATTGCCGAAGAGGTGGATGCAGTGGTTCCTCCGCTACATCAGGCGGTCTTAAAGTTCCCGGAGGAGTTGATTTCCTTGAACGGTCTTCTGTCCGAGACCTTGTCCCAGTGGGATCAGATGGCCAGCGGAGAACTCTATACCAAGGCGAAGATTGAGCGAGAGATTAAGCTGTGTAAGACGCTGGAGAAATACACAGCAGATAAGAACCTGATCTATCAGTTCTTAACCATCCCATTCAACGAGAAGAGTCCGGAGCTCTACGGCATCTGGTTGCGTCTCTTCCAATCGGAGGTAGACGGAATCGGAACCCCGTTGGATGAGATCCTTCCGGAATGTTATGACAAGGAGCCGCTGGCGACCTTGGAATTGAAGCACCAGATTTGTGATTTGGCGAATTTCTATACCACCCGATTCGGTGTGGAGGAAGATTTGCCTCGCATCTTGGAGCGGAAGCGTCAGATTTCCGACCGGATGGCAGAGATTCTGGGAGAACAGAATCTGCCGGTGCGTCATTGTGAGATGTGCGGCAAGGAATTGGCCTGGAACAATCCTTACCGTATTTGTAATACCTGCCACGACAAGAAGTTGGCACAGCCTTGGTTGTATCGTGGGAAAAAGAGCCGCAGGTGGTA
>JAGDAL010000311.1 GCA_017959525.1 Lachnospiraceae bacterium
AAAAAAAGCAGCAGAACCGCGTAACTCACTGTTCTGCCACTTGTCCTTCATTCTATTTATTTCACTGCATATACGCCAAACATCCGGTCCGGCATATAAAATTCATCCTGTGTCGCATAGATTCGGTCTCCAACCGAGGTGTCCGAGCGCACATCAGAAAAGCCCAAAGCCTGCAGGACTTCCAAATCCCAAATCGGTCGATCGAAGGAGCTGATAGACAGCATATGATAAATTTTGTGACACTCTTCCTTCATTGTATCAGCCACGCCCTTATGAGCGCAATTTTCCTGCCAGTTATACTTATGGAAACCCTTGGCATACTCTGCATCGTAGATGATTAGCATGCCGCCCGGCTTTAACAACTTCATCCAGCGTTCATAGGCCTCTACGGGATGAGGCAAGGTCCAGATGAGATTGCGGCTAACAATCACATCAAAGCTTTCTTCCGGGAAATCCGGTTGCTCTGCATCCATCACAAGAAGGGTTGCATCAATACCGTGATGCTCCAAAAGCGCTTTTCCTTTTTCAATCATCTCCGGTGTCAAATCAATGCCGGTTACCTCATGTCCCATAGGAGCAAGCACCGCTTCAAAAAAGCCACTACCACATCCTACATCCAGAATCTGAAGGCCTTCCTTCTTAGGCAAATTCTGACGGAATTCTTCCCGCCATAAGGCCACTTTGTCGCTATGGATTTCAGCATGCTTATGCTCTGCGAAGCTCTCGGCACGCTTCGACCAATAGGATACCACCGCATCCTTGATTTCCATGGATTCCTCTTCAAACGGAATCTTCTTTAATTCACTCATTCTTTAACAACCTTAATCATAAACATCGGACTCGATGCATAGTTTATTTTTTCTTTCTCAGAATAGACAATCGCACCAATATCTTCGACCACTTCAACGGATGCAACTCCATACTCCAAAAACACCCTTTGATCCCATTCCGGGCGTTTGCAATCTGTCATAGGAAGTCTGCTGGCAATCTCTTCCATAACATCGAAATTCTCCCCAAGATTGTAATCCCCGCAACCTGCTTCGGCCACCTTCGCACGGTCTAATTCGTATGCTGCCTTGCGGGCATCGTCCCGAAGATAATGATACCAATTGGCATCAAATACCAACAGCAATCCCTGCGGCTTCAATACCCGAAGCCACTCCACATAAGCAGCTTTTGGATCCGGCAGGTTCCAGGTCAGATTTCTCGATAGTACCACATCAAAGGTCTCATTGGCAAAACTTAAGTCCATGGCATTCTCCATACGAAAATCCATCTGTTCTGCCAGCGGGCCGGCATTCTCTTTGGCCTGTTCCAACATGGATTCCGCAAAGTCTCCGGAGGTTACCCGGTAGCCAAGCTCGGTTAGAATAATGGATAAAAATCCCGGGCCACAGCCGATATCCAAAATCCGTATTTCCTGCTTCGTTTTTCCTTTGCACGCCGGATATCCCATAATTAATTCATCCAAAAGCATCGACCAGGTGGACCGCTGAATGCCGGAGAGTTCTTCCTGATTTACCTGAGAATAACCGGCAGCACGCCACGTCCAGTATGAATGGTTTTGTACATGTAACGATTCTGTCTGCATCTAGTTTCCTTCCTATTCCGTAATGGTAATTGCGTTGGATAATAAAATCTTGGTGTAAGCATCCTTCGGATGATAGATAACATCCTTGGCTTCTCCATCTTCCACGCATGTACCGTCTTTTAACACCATGATGCGGTCACAAAGGTTGCCAACCAATGCCAAATCATGGGATACAAAAATAATGGATAATCCTTCCTTCTCGCGTAAGTCCGATAATAAAGCCACTACCTGCGCCTGTGTCGTCACGTCCAATGCACTGGTAATCTCATCACATAAAAGGATATCGACGTGTGATAAAAGTGCCCGCGCAATGGACATACGCTGACACTGTCCACCGGAAAGTTGTCTTGGCTTCCGCTCCAATAAGTCCGGAGTCAAACCAACCTTCTCAATCATATCCAAGACATCCTGCATGGTAGTATGTTGGATTTCCAACAGAGATTGTTTCATTGTTCTTCTGGGATCAAAGGATCCGTAAGCATCCTGAAAAATCATCTGCAAAAACTTCCCGGTCTTGCCCGGATGGCTCTTGGTATAGGAAGTGCCTTCATGATACAAGTCACCCGCATCCATGCGTTCCATACCGGTAATCATTTTCAAAAGCGTACTTTTTCCGCTTCCGCTTTCTCCCACAATTCCAAGAATCTCTCCTCGATGTAATGCGAAATTCACATCATTTAAGGACTGAATCTTGCGACCTTTGGTCTTATATTGTTTGCTGATATTACGTCCTTCTAGGACAATTTCTGATTTATTCATTGCTACATACTGCCAGCTTCGGCACGTCGTTTAGTAATTGTTTCGTGTAATCTTCCTTCGGATGATGAAAAATCTCCTGTGCAGCACCATACTCCACCATACGACCACCACGCATGATACCGATGGTATCCGCCATTTGATATGCGATTCCCAGATTGTGCGTTACCATCAAGATTCCTACGTTGTATTTCCTACGGTAACGACACAACAGCTCTACCACCAAATTAGCACTGGTTACATCCAAAGCACTGGTCGGCTCATCGCACAATAAGAGTTTGGGTTCTAACAACATGGTACTTGCGATAGCAATTCGTTGATTCATACCACCGCTCATCTCATATGGACGACTGGTTAAGATTTCTTCTCCATTGGATAATCCCATCTGATCGAACAACCCAATCACATCTTCCTTCTGATAAATCATCCCATGTGAGTTCATCATTTCCCGAATCTGTACATCAAACCGACGTAAAGGATTGAAGGTACCGGAAGGATTCTGCATGATAATTCCGATGCCACGTCCCAATGCCTTTCTTCGATCGTTGGATGTACAACATTCCGTCTGTTCCTGATAAAAAGAAATCTGACCGGCATCCACTTGCACTTCGCCCGCATCACAGATTCCGCGCAATAAGGAAGTCTTACCGCTTCCGCTCTCCCCAACGATGCATAAGATTTCCCCGGGCGCTACATGAAGATTCACATGCTCCACCACCGGCGTACCATCAGAGCTTAAGGATAAATCCGAAATTTTCAGTAATGTTTCTGTCATAATAGTCCTCATTCCTATTAACGCCGATTTCGATATTCCATCATGGCATCGCCCAAGTAGTTAAATACCACGATTGTTATAATTGTTGCTGCAGCCGGATACAATACCGCCCAAGGCGCTATCTGAATATACGCTCTGGCTTCACTAATCATGGAGCCCCATTCCGCCTCCGGTGCAACCACACCAAGGCCCAAGAAAGATAAACCGGAAATTCCGATCATAGTTGTTCCAATCTGTGTCAGAGCACTGATGAGTACCGGTTCTAAAATGTTTGGCAGCACATGAAAGCACAAGATATATGCACCGTTTTTCCCTGCCAATTTTGATGCCGTAATATAAGGCGCTTTCTTGATTGATAAAGTATGGCTACGGGCCAATCGGGCAAAGGAGGTCCACATGGTAATTCCCAGTGCAATCATGGCGCCTTTGAGGCCACCGCCTAAGATTCCGGCCACCGCAATGGCCACTACCATTTGTGGGAATGCCAACATCAAATCTGCCAGACGCATAAGTATATCGTCTGCAATTCCACCGTAATATCCGCATATCATGCCGGCCACCATTCCAATCACAAAGGAGACCGCCACCAAAAAGAAGGTGGAAAAGAT
>JAGDAL010000006.1 GCA_017959525.1 Lachnospiraceae bacterium
ATGCACGTCATCGCCCACAATACCGGATGCACAGGAGGTGGCAATGTAAATGATTTTCGGATCGTATCTGCGATTGGCTTCGCGTACGGCTCCTTTTAACTTCTCTACGGCGCCGTAGATGGTATCTTTTTCCTGGATGTTCGTACAAATGGCCTGATGTACGAATTCCTCTCTACCTCTTGCAACTGCCACCTGGCGACCGTTTAAATAGCGTCCTGCAATGGCGCCATAACAACCGATGGGTGAATGGCTGACCACGGCAGTATCACGAACGGAATACACGCGGCCAAGGGCACAACCTTCCTGGCAGTTACCGCACTGGCTGAACTGGATTTTCCCGTTTCGTAAGCTGTTCTCTTTGGATGCTGCCTGAAGGCTCTTGGCATCCCCATCAAAGTTCAAAATGGTTTTTAATCGGGTCTCTCTGATTTCAACTGATTTTTCTCCAACCATAAGTATCCTTTCTATCCGGTGATCCGGTTAATCGTTGAGTTTGGCCTGGAAGGTGGTACCTGTGATTTCGCCTGCCTCAAACAGGTTGTTATAGATATCTTCAATCAGGCTCAAGCCACCTTTGTATCCCACATAGGTCTTATTAATAATCAAGCGCTGTGAGATCGGTGCACTGACATGTAAAAACAAGTTGTCGCTCTTCTTCGTAGGAATTCTCTCCCAATCACTACCTAAGACTAAGGCACGCTTGGTCTTAGCCAGCTTTGGTTCTAAGTCCTCGATGATTAATTCCGAATCCGGCTCAATCAGAAGTTCCTCCGGATAATCCGGGAACGCTTCCTCATAGATGCGACGAATCTGCTTCTCGCTTGGGCTATCCGGATCATCTACGATGTAGATGCCTTTTGGAATGTAGCCCACTTCCTCTTCCAAAAACTTGGTCAGACCCAATGCATAATTGCTGTCTGCGGAAACAAACAACTCATACGGCAGGTTGTTCTGCAAGGCACTAAAGAAATCAACTAAGCCAACAAAGTACTGATAGTACTCTTTCTCTTCCTCTGCGATGACTGCTTCCACTTTCTCTTGATCTAGGCCTGCATATGCACCGACGTCCCGTAAGAACTGGCTGGTAGCCTTGGCACCCATCGGTAAAAACGGAATGTGCAGATACGGCGTCTGATACTTCTTCTCTAGAAGCTCCACGGTTTTCTTACCCACCCATGGAGAAATCAGAAGGTTAAACTGTGCATTTGGAATGTTCTTCCATTCGTCTACCCCCTTGGAGGTATAGCCAAACAGGATATTTACTTTTAAACCAATCTTTTCCAACAGGTCTTTTATCTGTGCGACATCCCCGCGCCAGAATGGATTCTGGGTTGGAACGACAGCAAACACATTGACTAATCCCTGCTCCACCTGCGGCTTCACATTGCCGACGAACTGTTCAATGATGCCTTCCACCACGATTTCGTGCCCGCGGAAGCTGTTGCCCTTGAATCCCGGAGTATCAACACCTACCACCGGATAACCTTCGTCTGCGAATTCCGATGCAACTCCGGCCACATCATCACCGATGATGCCGGCGGTACATCCGGATAAGGCAACAAACAGATCTCCCTTCATCACCTTCAGGGAAGCGGAAATCTCATCCCGCAATTTCTTTTCCCCACCGAATACCACATTACTCTCGTCGGTATTGGTAGAAGGTACCTGATTGCCGCCCACATAGCCTTCTCCGATATGTCCGGCAGATGCGAAGCTGGACATCATAATGGAGCAGCCGGGGCCCGCGTGCACAATCGGTACCGCCTTTGGAATGGCAAGTACGGTGTTTTGTGCACTTAAGGCACAGGTAAACCTTGGTTGTGAAATGAATGTACTCATCTTTTTCCTCTTTCTCTTTTTCCATTTTTTTTACAAAAAAACCGGAGGCAATACGCAGTACTTCCTACGTATCACCTCCGGTTTTCCGGTCAGTGAAATTTATTTCTTTTCAAATCTGGTTTTGATGTTTCGATCGACCTGAACGATTTTTCCGTTGTGAACGGTAATGGATACCGAACCGTATTCAATGGATTCCACTTGCTTGCGGATGTTTGTCCAAATCTCGTTATTATTTATTTCCCTCGTCTCTTCTTTACTCATATGCCCACCTTATCCATGACTGAAAGTCTCTGCAACTTCCTTGTCATATAACTGCGAATGTAAATCTTTGCCACTACCTGGAATTCCACAACTATCAGCACGACAGTGCTGACAGTGCCGGAATACCGTTAAGTGTTTGCCTGATTCCGCACGTACACGATCAATCATCTCACAGTCCGGCGCCGGAATATCTGCCATCTGATTCTGAGGAATCAATGGAATGATATTATGAAGCGATGCGCCAAGCTCACTGGTGACGCGAGCGATTTCTTCGATATGATGGTCATTGACTCCCGGTACCAATACCGAATTGATTTTTACAACAATGCCATGTTCTACCGCACGCAAAATACCGTCAAGCTGATGCTCAATCAATAGTGCTGCACCTTCTACTCCCTCGTGGCGCACACCCTTTTCATCTATGACAAAATCATTAATCTGTGCTTCAATCTCCGGATCAACCGCATTCACGGTCACAGTGATGGTCTCAATTCCAATCTCGGCGATTCGGTCCACTTTGTCGGGTAAGCGAAAGCCGTTGGTGGATAAACAACAAATCATCTCCGGATAATGCTGCTTCACTAATGCAAATGTCTCTAGGGCCTGGTTCGTGGCTAAGGTATCTCCCGGTCCGGCAATTCCAACAACGGTAAGCTCCGGACACAGGACCTTGGCTCTTGCAATAACGTCTATGGTTTCTTCCGGCTTCAATAACAAAGAGGTAACTCCCGGTCGAATCACAGACTTGTCAAAACATCGGGTACAGAATTTACATTGAATATTACAGGTTGGACTTACCGGAAGATGGATGCGGCCCACCTTCTTATTGGCCTCTCCGCCCATACATGGATGTCGGTCCTGTAACTTCTTAAACTGTACCAATGCACCACCGGTTGTGGTCTCATGTTGCTGGCGTATCGGTCCTAGTTCATCGATATTCAGTTGTCCCGGTTTTCCATGGGAAAGTTCAATCAGAATTTGCATGATTGATGCGTCGGTTTCCACCACTGCAATCCCTTGTTCTGATAGAACCTCTCTTGCACCGGGGCCGACCATCTCAGCATATACAACATTACAGTCAGAAATCAGTCCCACGACATTCTGCATTCGCAAGTCGTGATGTTGATGTCCTTCACATGCTTTTGCTGTCGTTCGACGATCTACCAATTCTCTGGCTCTGGCCTGGCCATAGATCACTTCGTAGATATCGAAGCGCTCCGCCGCACCAAAATGCCGATCGATATAAATACCGTCACTTGTAGCAAATGCAATACGTATCTTTTTCATTTGCTCCACCACACTTTCTCTTTCATACAATCCCCGGGCACCCTTCGGAAATACACCTCCGCATTAATTCCTAGTATTTCGCTATGGATACTCGGTTTATTGAAAAGAATTTTAGAGATAATAGTGCGGTTTG
>JAGDAL010000002.1 GCA_017959525.1 Lachnospiraceae bacterium
GTTCATGCTTTTGCAACTTCCGGTGGTAGCGCCATCGGTAAGACCGCAGAGAAGCTGGCTCCATCCCTGAAGGGTGCAGCATCTGTCGATGCAGTCTTGGTTCACAGTGCTGCTGAGTTGAACTAGAAGAAGGAGGAATTCCAAGATTATTAAGATTTATGGTATGCCAACCTGTCCTTACTGCGAGTATGTACATGAGCAGATCGAAGGGCGTGAGAGTGAGTTTGAATACATCAACATTGCCGAGCATGTGCGCTACATGGGAGCTTTCACCAGAATGCGCGATTCCAGTCCGGCTTTCGACCATGCGAAAGAGATAGGCGACATCGGAATCCCGGCATTTGTATTCGAGGATGGACGTATTTCCTTGGATCCGGCAGATGCAGGATTGATTGAATACGGTACACCGGATGCCTGCTCGATTGAAGACCATAAGAGCGGCAAAAAAGGATGTTAGTTATTTTATGGAGGTACAAACAATGAATGAAACATTAAAGGTATTAGAGAATAGAAGAAGCTGCAGAAGCTTCCGTCCGGATATGGTTTCCCAGGATGAGCTGAAGGCCATCTTAGAGGCAGGAACCTACGCAGCGACCGGTATGGGCAAGCAGAGCCCAATCATCATCGCAATCACCGACAAGGAGTTGCGTGATCAGTTGGCTGAGGAGAACCGCAAGATTGGTGGATATCCGGAAGGATTCGATCCATTCTACGGCGCTCCTGTTATCTTGGCTGTATTGGCAAACACCGACGTTCCAACCTACATTTATGATGGTTCTCTTGTTATGGGCAACCTGATGAATGCAGCAGAGAGCCTGGGTGTTGGAAGCATCTGGATTCACCGTGCGAAGGAAGAGTTCGAGTCCGAGTTCGGTAAGGCAATTCTTGCGAAGCTTGGCATCGAGGGCAACTTCGAAGGAATCGGCCATTGTGCATTGGGATATGCGGCTAAGGAAGCAGGCGCAGCAGCTCCTAGAAAAGAGAATTACGTTTACTGCATTTAATGAAAATGTTAGAGGGCGCAGGTGTTTTTCACCTGCGTCTTTTTTTATAGACAAAAGTGTTAAAAAGGAGTTTGGTCATAAAAATTAGAGCCAAATGACCTCCGGGATAGTATAATAAGGGTATGACACTTGCACGTAGTTTGTGCTCTTTTTATTCAAACGATAAGGAGGTATCCACAATGACAAAAGTTGAAGTGCTTAGAAGTTATGCGGAAGGTTGGTTTGGTAATTCGCAGCAGCATTCGATTCATGCGCAGCTTTTAAAGTTCCGTGGCTATGGGAAGCTTGGTGACAAGATTATGGCAGAAGCGGAAGAAGAGTTGGCAGAAGCGAAAAAAGTCAATGAGCGTCTGATTGAGCTGGGTGAGATCCCGGTGGTTGCCACTGCGTCATACCCGGTTATCACGGACGTAAAAGAGATGCTGGAATATGATTGCAAGGACAGCGCGCAGGCACTTCCGGAGATGAGCAAGTCCCTGGCATTGTTTGCAGACGATTATGTAACTCAGGCAATGATTCAGCAGTTCATCATCGATGAGCAAGATCATTACAATTGGGTACGTCAGCATCTGAATTTGATTGATGAAATTGGCCTAGAGAATTACTTGATTGAGCAGATTGGAGAATAAGAGATTATAAGAATCGCTGTAGTGTGGTGGCTACAGCGATTTTTTCTATGCTATGGAGTTTGGTTCTTTCGGGAAGTATTTGCACATCATATAGATGGCGATTATCCAAGCACAGGCAATGGTTAGACACCCGGTCTCGCTCACGAAGTACATCTTTTGGTCAGATGTGGTCATTGCACCGAAGACTGCCTGGTCGAAGTTGTTGTGAGCGGAATGCAGGAAAATCGCCGGCCAGACACTGCCACTTCGATAGGTTAAGATTCCAACGATAATGCCAACCGGCAGAATGCATAGGATGAATGCCGGGATCTGATAATAGAGGGCTGCACCGCTCATATAATCTCCGAAGATCAGTACCGGCAGGTGCCATACCACCCAGAAAGTGGAGGTAGCCAGAATGGCTTTTTTCAGGCCAATCTGTTCAGTGAGACCGGGTTGCATGAAGCCCCGCCAGCCGATTTCTTCTCCGGAGGTTACCAGAATGTTAAGGAAAACACCCACCACCATTTTTACAAGTGTACTAATCAGCAAAGTATGCATTGGAACGCCGCCTGTGGTGAAGGATTGTGGCTTCATCCACCAGTAAATCAGGTACGGCACCAGGATGTAGATCAGTGGGAGTGCAATTGCCAATAAAATGTAGGATTTCTTGCATTTATGAAATCCGGTGAGGGTGAAAATTGCATGAATGGATATAGGCTTACGTTGATAGATTCCGGTATAGAGAATCGCCAGAATCGCAGAGAATCCGGGCACCCACATCAGAATCAGTAGCAGGCCGTTCAATTTGTCGATACAGATGATTGTTTCTAAAACTGCAGTTAGCCAGAAGACGGCTGTGAAAAATGTGAGTAATGCGCGCTTTGAATAGGTGACCGGTTCCTTCGCCGGACACGCGTCGATTGTTTTCATAGTGATACCCCTTCCTATACGTTTTACTGTGGCCAAGTATAGAAGAGGAGTGTGAAGAATACCTTTACAAATTCTTAAGGTTTCTTAAGCTAGGGGAGAAGCCTCCCCTTCCACATCTGCCCCATACCGCTTCAACAGCTCCGGGGAATACACTTTCTCCCCTTTGGAGTCACGGACCTTGTTCCAGAGAATCGCAGCAACCTGCAGCGTGTTGGAGTAGGCGTTGCTTTCTTCGCTGGCGCAGA
>JAGDAL010000312.1 GCA_017959525.1 Lachnospiraceae bacterium
ATATTGCTTTCGAAGGGGACTCATTTACCGCTATCTTCTATCCGTATGTCGGAGAGTTGCGTTACTTCTTAGAGAATGTACGGGATTACGTGTACCTACCAAACGATGATATGGTCATTCCAAAGGTGCTAGCCACATCGATTCCAAAAGAATTAAAGCAACGTGCCAAAAAGGAGAATTGCTATACCAAAAAGACAGGACGCTTCTTAGCACTTCCATCAGGCGGTTTACTACACTTAAACATTCCACATCTCTTCCATCAATCCTATGGAGACACGATTACCTATGCAGACTGTGAAGAACTTCCTGCAGATTCGGATTTTATGATTTCCTATTTGATTGGACAATTAAAAACAGCAAAATAAAAAAGGACCACTACCAAGTAGTGGTCCTTCTTAATTATTCAGGAATTAGGTATTACTAAAACTATTCTTCTTTCTCATAGAAGAAAGATGATCTACGTTTGTAACCAAGATTCTTGTAATCCATAACCTGTTCGGTACTTCCGATAAACAAGAGTCCGTGATTTACCAAAGAATGAGCAAACTTATCATAAACTTCATGCTTCGCTTCTTCTGTGAAGTAGATCAAAACATTTCGACAAACAATCAAGTGATAATCCTTAGGGTAGGAATCACGTAATAAATTGTGTTCTTGAAAGCGAACTCGACTCTTTACCTTGTCGGAAATCTGATAGGAAGAATCTCCAATCTTGGTAAAGAACTTTTTCTTCTTGTCGTCAGGGACTCCGGCAATACTCTTCTCAGAGTAGATACCGGTTTTAGCTTGGGCAATTACCTGTTTATCCAGGTCAGTCGCATAAATCGTAATCTGATTGATATCAATCAAATCAGACAATGCCATAACTAATGAATACGGTTCATCGCCGGTGGAACAAGCTGCACTCCAAATCTTCAGATTCTTACCAAACCGGGAAATCAACTCCGGAGCATATTCCTCCGTCAGCAACTTCCATTGATCGGTGTTTCGGTAAAACTCTGAAACATTGATGGTGAGGAAATTGACGAATTCCTCAAACACAGCCTTATCACTGGTCAATAACTTTACATATTCCGGATAAGTATTGCAATCATGCTTCGAAACCAATGAATCGATTCGACGGCGCATCTGTTTCTCTTTGTACGCACTCAAATCAATCTTCGTAAGACGTAGCACATCAGATTTAAAGCTCTCGTAATTGTCCATACATCCTTACCCCTTTTCAATTATATTTTGTAAATGAATTAAAGCTCGTTCGCAACTTCCTCAACATTTACATCAGCATACTCTGCATCATCGTTCTTCTCAGCATCCGGAAGAAGAGCCTTCATAGAAAGGCTGATCTTGTGATCATCTTCCTTGAACTCAACAACCTTAGCTTCGATTTCCTGACCAACAGATAATACGTCGGATGGCTTCTCTACATGATCCTTAGAAATCTGGGATACATGCAACAAAGCATCAACGCCAGGTGCTAACTCTACGAATGCACCAAAGTCAGTCATACGAGCGATCTTACCGGTAACAACGTTACCTACTGCGAACTTATCAGAAGCACCGTTCCATGGGTTCTTATCTGGGAACTTCATGGAAAGAGCGATCTTGCTCTCGTTGATCTCCTTGATGAATACGGTAACCTTGTCACCATTCTTGAAGAGCTTAGATGGGTTATCAACTCTGCCCCAAGACATCTCGGAAATATGAAGTAATCCGTCAACGCCGCCTAAATCGATGAATGCACCGAAGTTGGTTACATTCTTAACGGTTCCGTCGATTACGTCTCCGGCCTTAATATTCTCTAATAATTCCTTCTGAAGCTTAGACTTCTCAGCAACCAATAACTGCTTACGATCACCGATGATTCTACGCTTACGTGGGTTAAACTCAGTAATAACGAACTCAATCTCTTCTCCGTTGTACTTGTTCAAATCCTTCTCGAAAGAATCGGATACAAGGCTTGCAGGAATAAATACGCGAGCTCCGTCTACGTCTACACTTAAACCACCGTTGAGCACCTGAACAACCTTAGCCTTTAATACTTCCTGGTTGTTAAATGCTTCTTCTAACTTCTTGTTGCCCTTCTCCTGTGCAAGTCTCTTGTAGGAAAGAACAACCTGACCTTCACTATCGTTTACCTTAACAACGATAGCTTCCATGGTGTCATTCTCAGAAACAACAGTAGTTAAATCAAGGTTATTATCATTGGTGTACTCGCTGCGGGTAATAATTCCGTCAGACTTGTAACCAATGTTAAGTACGATTTCATCTGGCTTAACAGAAATAACGGTACCTTCAACCACTTCTCCATTTCTAATAGTCTTGAATGACTCCTCTAACATTTGGTCAAAACTCATTTCAGACATTCTCTCTGAACCTCCTGAATAATATAATTTGGGGTGGAAGCCCCTGCTGTAATACCTATGCAGTCGAAGGATTGAAGTGCCGACATTGATAAATCTTCTTTTGTCTGTATGAAATAGGTATTCTCACAAGCTTCATGACAAATATCATAGAGTTTCTGGGAATTAGAACTATTTCTACCACCAATCACAATCATCGCATCAACCATGCTTGCGATGGATGCAGCTTCCCTTTGCCGCTCCTCCGTAGCATTGCAGATTGTATTCATAGCAATAACATCATACCCTTTTTGCTGTATTATTTCAACTAATTCTTGAAATTTGTTGAAGTTGTGTGTGGTTTGAGATACAATACAAATTTTTTCGCCAGTCTCTAAGGAAAAATTCTTTGCATCTTCTTCATTTTGAATAACTGCGTACCTTTCGCCGCAAATCCATCCGATAATGCCGCATACTTCCGCATGTTTCGGGTCTCCGATAATCAAAATAAAGTAGCCTTCCCGGGAGTATTTCTCCACGGCGCGATGGATTTTCAAAACAAATGGACAAGTTGCATCTACAATTTCAAAACCTTTTGCTTCCAAATCTTCTTTGATCCGGCGGCTCACTCCATGGGAACGTAAGATCACCGTACCCGGTTCAATGGAACTAAGGTCTCCGTCTTCCGGAATCTGAGTCACGCCCTGACGTTCAAAATCGGAAACTACCTGTTCGTTATGAATGATCGGTCCATAGGTATAGATCGGTTTTTTGCCCGTTGCAATCTGTTCGTTCACCATATCCACAGCCCGTTTTACGCCGAAGCAAAAACCGGCTGTTTCAGCGAGTTTTACATTCATTGACACTTCTCCTGATAAATCTTTCGAATTGCTTCTACAACTTCATCAATATTCATATCGGAGGAATCAACCAGAACAGCATCCTCTGCCTGCTTCAAAGGTGCAACCTCACGATTCATATCCTGCTCATCACGCTTTGCAATATCAGCCGCAATCTCATCGTAGTTAGCTTCTACGCCACGACCCAATAATTCCTTATAACGTCTGGTAGCACGGCACTCTACACTGGCGGTCAGATAAATCTTCACATCCGCATTCGGAAGGATGCAGGTTCCGATATCTCTTCCGTCCATAATTACATTCTGAGTCTTTGCCAAATTACGCTGCAGCTCGGTCAAGGTATCACGAACGAATCCGTAAGCGCTGATGGTGCTGGCCATTTTACCTACTTCTTCCGTACGAATCAAACCGGATACATTTTCTCCGTTTAACAGTACCTGCTGTTCGTTGTTTTCGTACTGAATGGAAACCTGGATTTCCGGACAGCCTGCCTTGATGGCAGCCTCATCCTTACCGTCAACACCCTTGCGTAAGAAGTAAAGGCCCATGGAACGGTACATAGCTCCCGTATCCACATATACGAATCCCAACTCTTTTGCCAGCTTCTTGGCAATGGTACTCTTACCGGCTCCTGCCGGTCCGTCAATTGCAAGATTAATACTCATTTTCTTCCTCCGTTATTGTATGGATAAACCAGCCAAATAGCCGGTTGAAAAAGCAATCTGTAAGTTAAAGCCTCCGGTCACCGCATCCACGTCTAAAACTTCGCCGCAGACATATAAGCCCGGATGCTTCTTCACCTCCATGGTGGATGGATTGATTTCCTTCACAGAGATTCCACCCTGGGTGATAATCGCTTCCTTGAAACCACGCAGTCCCTGAATGGTAAAAGCAAAATGCCGTAACAAATCAATAATCTTCTTACGGTCTTCCGCTGTCAAATCTCTGGCCTTCTTTTCTGCCGGAATCTCGGATAAATCAACGAAGACATCTACCATCTTACCGGGTAACAGCTTTGCCATATAATTATGGAACGCCTTCCCACCGTTCTCGCTAATCTCCCGAAGTAGGCGTTCATCCAATTGCTCATCGGATAAGGCCGGTTTCAAATCAATCTCTGCACGCAGGCTTCCGGATGCTTCCAAGCGCTTACCAAGTAAAGATGCCGCGGTTAACACCAATGGTCCGCTGATTCCGAAATGGGTGAAAAGCATTTCTCCAAATTCAGAATACACCTTTTTGCTTCCGTCATAAACCGTCATTGTTACATTCCGAAGGGACAATCCCTGTAACAAAGGAACAAATCCTTCCTTGGTAACAAACGGAACCAATGCCGGACGAATGGCAGTCACATCCATGCCAAGTTCCTTGGCAAAGGCATATCCGTATCCGGTAGAGCCGGTGGTCGGATAAGACTTGCCGCCGGTGGCAAGAATCACCGCGTCTGCCGAAACCGTCTTGCCGTTTTCTAAACGTACACCGCAAACACGCTCCTGCTCTGTTAGAATTCCGGTGACCTTGCAATTCAAATGCACCGAAACTCCCACTTCATCCATGGCGCGCTTTAGGGCTGCGGTTACATCCGATGCATGATCGGATACCGGGAAAACACGGTCCCCGCGTTCAATCTTATACGGACATCCATGAGATTCCATGAAATCCATGACCATATCATTGGAAAACCCATACAGCGCACTGTATAAGAACTTCGGATTACTTACAATCTTACTGTTGAAGTACTCTTCCAACGGCATGGCATTGGTAAAATTGCAACGGCCCTTACCGGTAATATAAATCTTTTTCCCAAGCTTCTCATTGCCATCGTACAAATCCACTTCGTGACCGCACATACCGGCACTGTAAGAAGCCATCATTCCGGCAGCGCCACCGCCGATTACAACAACTTTACTCATGTGTCTCCTTATCTAAAACACGATACTGCATTTTCAGAGAATCATCCATGGGATTCAACTCATCATTCTCATAGAACTGGTACTCATCCCAGAGATTCTCCAACTTCTCCATGGTATCGACCACATCATCCTGCTTCTTCATACAAAGCGCTACAATCAGCGTATTAATCACAGAAAGCGGAGCAACCAGGGAATCCACAATGGAGGCCATGTCACTCTTCGCAATCAAGTTGCAGGAAGAATACAGATTCATCGGAGAATTCACGGAATCGGTAATGGATATTACCTTCGCGGAACGACTGTTGGCAAATTCCATAGCCTTCAAGGTACGCATGGAATACCGCGGAAAACTGATTCCGATAATAACATCCTTGGAATTGATGTGAATCATCTGCTCAAACAACTCGCTGGAATTGTTGGTCGATAACAGAATCACATCCTCAAACATCAAATTCAAATAGAATGCCAAAAAGGAAGCCAACGGCGCACAGCTTCGGATACCAACCACATAAATCTTGCGGGCATGAAGCAACATATCTACCGCCAACTCAAAGGTCTGCTCATCCATCTGCTCCAGGGTCTCTTTGATCTTGTTAATGTCGGACTGCAACACAGAGGACAATACATGGGTCTTGGAAATACGACCATAGGTAACTTCCATACGCTGAACAGAACTTAACTTGTTCAGCACCATCTCCTCTAAGGCCTTCTGAAACTCCGGATAGCCTTTGTATCCAAGGCAGGTTGCAAAACGAACCACCGTGGATTCACTGACCATTACGGTCTCTCCTAATTTGGCTGCCGTCAAAAATACGGCTTTATCATAATAATCGCTGATATAATTGGCCAGAGCTTTCTGTCCCTTGCTCATGGTCTTATACTTGCGATTGATTCGGTTCATTAAATCTTCCATACTCTAATCTTCCCAAAAAATAACGCCCCGACATCACATCGGGGCGCCATTCATCTATCGGTCATTAATTCTGGTCAACATCCTTCATGCTGAAGCTGATGCGTCCCATCTTATCCTTGCCAAGGCAGATAACCTTAACAACATCACCTAAAGTAAGAACATCTTCTACATGTTCAATTCGCTCATTTGCAATCTTGGAGATATGAACCATACCTTCCTTACCAGGAGCAAATTCAACGAAAGCGCCAAACTCTTTGATGCTAACAACCTTGCCGGTGAAAACCTGGCCTTTTTCGAACTCGGTAGTGATGATCTCGATCATCTTCACTGCCTCATCCATCTTCTCTTTGTCAGTGCCGCAAACAGATACTACACCGTCGTCGGTGATATCAATCTTCACACCGGTACGATCAATGATCTCATTGATGGTCTTTCCTCTCTGACCAACAACATCACCAATCTTCGCAGGATCAATGTTGATGGTAAGAATCTTCGGTGCATATGCGGATACTTCCTTGCGAGGTTCAGCAATAGCCTTAGACATACAGGTATCCATAATGAAGAAACGAGCTTCGCGAGTTCTGCGAATAGCCTCTTCTACGATTGGACGGGTCAAACCGTGAATCTTAATATCCATCTGGATTGCGGTGATACCTTCCTTAGTACCGGTAACCTTGAAGTCCATGTCTCCGAAGAAATCCTCAAGACCCTGGATATCGGTTAATACCAAGTAATCATCATCGGTATCTCCGGTTACCAAACCACAGGAGATTCCGGCAACCATAGCCTTCAGAGGTACACCGGCAGCCATTAAGGACATGCAGGATGCACAGGTAGAAGCCATGGAAGTAGATCCGTTAGACTCGAAAGTCTCGGATACGGCACGGATTGCGTATGGGAACTCATCAACAGATGGCAATACAGGAATCAATGCACGCTCTGCAAGAGCACCATGTCCGATCTCACGACGTCCCGGTCCTCTGGAAGGCTTGGTCTCGCCTACGGAGTATGACGGGAAGTTGTACTGATGGATGTAACGCTTCTCGGTAATATATGGATCTAAGCCGTCTACCTTCTGAGCTTCAGATAATGGAGCTAAGGTAACAACGTCACAGATCTGTGTCTGTCCACGGGTGAACATAGCGGAACCATGAACACGTGGAATTAAATCGATCTCTGCGGACAGAGGACGAATCTCATCGATACGACGACCATCCGGACGCTTGTGATCCTTTAAGATCATCTTACGAACGGTCTTCTTCTGGTACTGATATACAGCCTCACCAAGAACTGCCAACCACTCTTCGTTGTCAGCAAAAGCCTCTTCAAACTTCTCGGTAACGCGCTTAATATTCTCTTCACGAGTCTGCTTGTGATCGGTGAATACTGCCTCTTCCATCTCTGCAGGAGGTACGATTTCACGCATCTTAGCAAACATCTCTTCCGGAATTGCACAGCTGGTGTACTCGAATTTTGGCTTACCAACTTCAGCAACCATCTGGTTGATCAATGCGATGATGGTCTGGTTCACATCGTGAGCCATGTAAATAGCCTCTAACATCTTATCCTCAGGGATGATGTTAGCGCCAGCCTCAATCATGATTACCTTCTCAGCGGTAGAAGCAACGGTAAGCTTCAAATCACCCTTGTCCCACTGCTCCTGAGATGGGTTAACGATAAACTGTCCGTCTACCATACCAACCTGAGTCATCGCACATGGGCCATCGAAAGGAATATCAGAAATAGAAGTTGCTACAGCGGTACCGATCATAGCAACGATTTCCGGTCTGCACTCCGGATCAACGGACATAACCAAGTTGTTCAAAGTTACGTCATTACGGAAGTCCTTCGGGAATAACGGACGCATTGGACGATCGATTACACGAGCGGTCAGAATCGCATTCTCAGATGCCTTACCCTCACGCTTGTTGAATCCTCCAGGGATCTTGCCTACGGAGTATAACTTCTCCTCAAACTCAACGCTGAGTGGGAAGAAATCAATACCGTCACGAGGCTTGTCAGATGCTGTTGCAGTACATAAAACAGTGGTCTCACCATACTGAATCAAAACTGCACCGTTGGCCTGAGCAGCCACGCGGTTCACATCCATACGAAGTGTTCTGCCGGCTAACTCCATTGTGTAAGTCTTTGTCATAATAAATATCCTCCATTGAAGTATTCTATGGCAGACACCCGAAACTACTGAAAAACACAGGGGATTCTTCCTGTACTTGTCAGTGGTCTCGGAAATTATTCTGCCATGAAAAACAGAGCGGAATACTAGAATCCCGCTCTGATTGAAAAAACTATTTTCTTAAGCCTAAACGCTCAACGATAGAACGATAACGCTCGATATCGGTGTCCTTCAGGTATCCAAGAAGGTTACGTCTCTTACCAACCATCTTAAGAAGACCACGTCTGGAATGATGATCCTTCTGGTTCTCCTTCAAATGCTCAGTGAGCTCCTGAATACGAGCGGTAAGAACTGCGATCTGAACCTCCGGTGAACCGGTATCGCCAGGTGTTCTTGCGAACTCATTGATAATAGCTGTTTTCTTTTCTTTTGTGATCATAATACAATCCTCCTAATTCTTTTCATCCTAGCCTCAGTAAAAGGTCGGAGTGTCCATCTACCGAAGAAAGGAAACTGCCTATCTGCACTTGCAGAAAGGTTAAATCACACAAGTGATATATTAACATACCAATACTTGGTTGTAAACAAAATTAATCATAAATCACGCGGGTTGCGCAAATCGGTGTACGGTAAAATGCATTGGAAATAATAATTCCGGTTCTGGAATCGCTGGCGTGAACAATCTGTCCACCACCCATGTAAATTGCTACGTGGCTGATATAATTACCGCTTCCGTAGAACAACAAATCGCCCGGCTTCAACTCGGAAGTAGAAATTCTGGTTCCAAGATTTGCCTGTGCACGGGAAGAATGCGGCAGGTAAACACCGTACTGAGCCATAATTCCCATGGTAAATCCGGAGCAATCGCAACCGTGTGCCAAAGAAGTACCGCCCCATACATAAGGACAACCAACGTACTGAATGGCATTGTCGATAATTGCGACAC
>JAGDAL010000313.1 GCA_017959525.1 Lachnospiraceae bacterium
CAAGGGGAAGATGACAATGAATATCTGCACAAGGATCTCTTGGGACAGGAGCTGAAGGCGGGCAGTATTTTCTTAGAATCCGGGAATGCATCGGATTTTTCCGATTATCATACGATTATCTACGGCCACAACATGCGGGACGGAAGTATGTTCGGCTCTCTGAAGAAGTATCATTCCGAGGAAGGATTCTATGAGGAACATCCGTATTTTACGGTATTTACACCATCGGCAGCGTATCATTATGAAATCTTTGGATATGAGGATGTGAGTGCGACGGATCAAGTCTATACCATTGGATATGGCCCGGGAGATGCTTATGCTGAATTCTTGGGATACCTAAAGAGCAAGTCCTACCTGGATTCGGGAGTAGAAGTAACGGCGGAAGACCGCGTGGTTACGCTATCTACCTGCTCTACCTCAGGTCGGAGATTTGTGCTACACGGGGTGCTTAAAGATACACATGTGTACTAAGACGCGAAAGAGAAACATTTGACGATTGTGCCACTTTTTTGACGTTCATGCCAACTCTATTGAATTCTCGCTTGTAACAAATTAATATCGGATTGTTGATGAAATTAATTTAGTATTTTTTATTTTATTAATGGGTGAGAAAAGAGAGGGAAGTACTCTATGGATGCTGGGGAGATCCGTGTAGTAACATTTGGCGAGTTCGAGTTGTTCGGCTCCAATGGCAGACATATCTCTTCTGATGATATGCATTCTGCTGTAATGACAAAATTTTTACTCTATCTGCTGACACATCGCGATCATATGTGCAGCAAGGAAGAACTGATTGAGAACCTTTGGAGGGAAGGCGAGATTGAGAACCCTGCCGGAGCGCTGAAGAACATTACGTATCGTGTGCGTACGTATTTGAAGAAGGCTTTGGGAGATGAGGAGTTCATCGTCGGTACCAGAGGAGCTTATGCATGGAATACAGATATTCCGATTGCATTGGATCTGGAGGAATTCGAGACCTGTTACAACAAGATGATGCATCCGGGCCTGTTTCCGGATGACCGGGTTGTCTGGGGTGAGCGAGCTGTTTTGCTATACCATGGACCGTTTGGTCAGAACATCAGCGATATGTTGTGGGCATCGAATCTATCCATGTACTATCAGACCCGTTATCTGAATGTGGTGAACGAATTGATTGCGCTTTACCGCAAGGCAGATGAACAGGAGAAGATCGTATCCATAGCCAATCAGGCATTAGGCTTCGATCCTTTGAATGAGATGATGTACTGCTATTTAATAGAAGCTTTGATTGCTTCCAAGCAGTGCCAGCTGGCGGAGGAGGTTTACCAATCCGCAACCAAGCGTATCTATGAGGGATTGGGCGTAAGGAATCCGAAGAGCTTAGCTCAGGTTCATGAGAAGATTCTTACCATGAGTAAGGGTGTGAAGGCGAATTCCATTACGGATGTTTGTAATGATTTCGAAGAGGAAAGTGTGGATGGCGCATTCTTCTGCGGCTATCCGGTATTCCGAGAGATTTACCGTTTGGAAGCCCGTAAGAATGCCCGCATGGGTAATAAGGAATATGTGTTGTTGTTCTCCTTGGAGAGCCGTAGAGCTTCCATGGGAGCAATGGTGACCAAGGCAGACGAATTTATGCTTAATAAGGGGATGCGTCGATTCGAAGAAGTCCTGGATTTTTCACTTCGAGTCGGTGATGTAGTATCCCGCTATAGTGATTATCAGTACATTGTACTGTTGTCTGCTTGTACGAGAGATGCTTCGGTGCTTGTGGCCGAACGTATCTTACGGAAGTTCGGAGTATCCAATAACAATGATGATCTGAACTTAACGTACAGCTTAGAGGAAGTAACCATGGAGAATGGTCGACTTCACAATCGCAATCATGATTTGCAGGAATTACAAGAGGAGAGTGCCAGCTAGGCACTCTCTTTTTTTATAAAAAATGTTGGATTTCCCACATGTAATGGTAGAACTTCTTTCGACGTTCATGCCATAATTCTGACGTTTGTGCCATACGGAGGCCGTAATCAGACTATATCTTGACAAATTCTGATAGCGAGTCAAAATATAGATAGATGACATTCAATTATTGTGGCTTATGTGTGTCCATTGGTCCCGTAAGATTTTTATAGATAATAACATGCAAATGGAGTACACAGGAGGGAGTAATTATGAGAAAGAATTGGAAAAGACTCATAGCTCTGTTCTTGGCAACCGTAATGGTGGTGGCGAGTGGTATTTTTACCACATATCAGCCATTCAACGCAACCGATACGGATGCCTATGTTGAAAATCTAGACGAAAGCGTAGAGGAGATGGATCTGTCCGAACTGGGACTGGCCGAAGAGTCCGGCGATGTCGTTCCTGAGGACGGAACCGTTGAGACGACGGAAGAGCTACAGCTGACCGAGGAAGTTGAGCCGGAAGATGCAGCTACTCCGGAGGAGACACCGGACGCTGTCGTAGAAGAAGAAACTGAGGAAGAACCTGCAGTAGAGGAAGAGGAAGAAGAGGTTGAAGAAATCGAAGAAGAATCATATCCTGCAGTTTCTTTTGATGCAAAAACATCTAGTGGAGTTCGCGTTACCATCTCCGCTCCGGAAGGTGCGTTCCCGGAAGGAACCACCGTTACGGTTACAGATGTTACAAATGCAGATACAATTGCACGTATCGAAGGTACCGCAGGCGATGACAAGATTGTTACCGCCGTAGTTGCCGTGGACATTACATTCCGTGATGCAACCGGCAAGGAAATCGAACCTGCCCGTGCAATTACCGTTAACATTATTCCTGCTACTGCGTTAGAAGGAAGCAATTTCTCCGTTGTGCATGTTGAAGATAATGGAACAGCGACAACTGTGGAAGATAAGGGCGCATCTGCGAACGGTGCTACTTTTGACGCAGACTCCTTTTCGGAGTACGCGTTGATGGCGACGACCGATGCAGCCAACGAGCCGAATACAATTACCAAGACATGGGGCGATGATGCATTTACGATTAGTGGAACCAGCGGTTCGAGTACCTGGTCTTCTGATAGTAATATTATTAGTTTATCCTCCAAGCGATCCGGATCTGTAGTGGCAACCATTAACGGAACCGGTACAGCCACGATTACACATAAGATTAGTAATAAAGTAAATGAAACCTTCACAGTCATCGTTTTACCATACAGAG
>JAGDAL010000314.1 GCA_017959525.1 Lachnospiraceae bacterium
CAATACGTCTGCAAAATGCATCCGTAATCTACGGAAAATCAAAATACCCACGCCGAAGATCAACAGGGTAATAAACCAAAACCAGGCCATCAGTTCCATATCTGCCCAGAATGGTGTACCACCGATCAATGCTTCACGATAGCCGTTTACAATGTAGAACATTGGGTTGGCCTTCAAAATGGTCTGCATCACCGGGGAGATATTCTTCATTGCGTAGAAGTTCCACATAATCGGGGTGCCCCAGATTAACAGCTGCAACAGGATGTTTACCACCTGCAATAAATCACGGAAAAATACCGCAACCGCACTGGTAGCGTACACAATTCCCATGGACAGAAGGAAGGTACAGATCAGATAATACGGAATCTGTAACCAATACACGGTCGGGAAGTTGCCGTACAGCAGGAACAATACCAATGTAAATGCAATAAAAAACAGATGTACAAACAGGCAGGAAATCATACGAACCACCGGCAATACATCGATTTTGAATACCACCTTCTTCACCAGGTAGTTATAGGAAATCAATGAAGAGGTTCCGAAGTTCACTGCGTCTGCGAAGAAAAACCAGGATACAATTCCGGCTACCAGCCACAATACGAACGGCGCATCGATGCCGGCCTTGGTGGACTGGGTAGCTGCTCCGATTGCCTTCTCGAAGACGAACCAGTATACCAGCACCGTAACCACCGGCTGAACGAACGCCCATACCACACCCAGCACGGAGCCCGCAAACTTGGACTTCATGTCGTTCTTGGCAAGCGCACGTACCAGCTGCCAGTTGGTTATAATATCCTTAGGGATTTCCATGATTGCCTTCCAATTCTTGATGTAGAATCCAATCAAGAACAGGTATGCAACAATCAGAAATATCTGCATCGGGGTCATATTAAATCTCCTGATTCTTCACCTTTTCTAAATACTCCCGGAAGGTCCAGTTCACCTTATCCTTGTCGGATAGGATCAAATCTTCCGGTCCCATACCTTCCGGCATTGGCCAATCTACCGCGATATCCGCATCGTTCCAGATCAATCCGCCCTCGTCGTTTGGATGATAGAAATCGGTTACCTTGTAGCAGAACTCTGCATAATCGGATAATACGATAAATCCATGTGCGAAGTCCTTCGGAATGAAAAACTGCTTCTTGTTCTCAGCGGTAAGCTCTACGCCGAACCACTTACCATAGGTCTTAGAACCCTTACGTAAGTCTACGGCTACGTCAAATACAGAACCGTTGATGACACGTACCAACTTGTCCTGTGGATAGTTAATCTGAAAATGTAAGCCACGCAGTACGCCCTTCTTAGAAGCAGACTGGTTGTCCTGTACGAACTCCACATCAATGCCTGCAGCCTTCAAGTCGTTCTGATTGTAGCTCTCATAAAAATATCCGCGCTCGTCACCGAATACGGTTGGTGTAATTACTGCCAATCCTTCGATTCCGTTGCAGTCGCGTTCTACTGTGATTTTGCCCATCTTAGAGTCCCTCCGCAATATCCATTAAGTATTTGCCGTAATCGGTCTTCAAAAGTGGCTGTGCCAGATTCTCTAACTGTGCACGGTCAATAAATCCACGCTTGTAAGCGATTTCCTCGATACAGGAAATATAGAGTCCCTGTCTCTTCTGGAAGGTCTCTACGAAATTCGCTGCAGACAAGAGCATATCGTGGTTAACGGTATCCAACCATGCAAATCCACGGCCTAAGGTCTCTACATGCAAATTGCCGCGCTGTAAGTATTCGTTATTTACTGCGGTAATCTCCAACTCGCCTCTAGCGGAAGGCTTGATAGACTTGGCAATGCTTACGACATCATTGTCATAGAAGTACAAGCCCGGAACGGCATAATTGGACTTCGGCTGTGCCGGCTTCTCCTCGATGGAGATGGCAATCCCGTTCTCATCGAACTCAACAACGCCATATTCTCTTGGATCCTTGACGTAGTAACCGAAGATGGTTGCTCCCGGCTCGTTCTCCTGGCGCTCATATGCCTGACGCAATACCTTAGAGAAGCTCTGGCCGTAGAAGATATTATCGCCAAGTACCAATGCAACCGCATCCTGGCCAATAAAGTCTGCACCAATGATAAAAGCCTCTGCCAATCCGTTCGGTGCTTCCTGTACGGCATACTCGATGTTCATGCCCAACTGGCTACCATCGCCCAACAACTCTTCGAATACCGGCAAATCACGTGGAGTAGAAATAATAAGTACTTCACGAATACCGGACAGCATCAGTGTGGAAAGCGGATAATAGATCATCGGCTTGTCATACACCGGCATAATCTGCTTGGAAATTGCCTTGGTCAGCGGATACAGTCTGGTACCGCTACCACCTGCTAATATAATACCTTTCATAGGATCCTCCTAATTAATTACAAACTTCAACCCATATATTATAGTCGTAACGGACTCGGATTTCAAATTTGCCCGGAAACGACAAAAAGAGCAACTCCATAAACAGAGTCGCTCTTTGTTTATGCTTAGA
>JAGDAL010000315.1 GCA_017959525.1 Lachnospiraceae bacterium
CTAGCGCCGTCTGGTCTGTCAGATTTATTAAAAGCCATGATTTTTCCTCCTATTCAATTCAAAGGGACTTCTTATGCAAATGGAAGCTCATCTTCAATTCCGTCCGGAATGTTCATGAATCCATCTCCCGCATCTGCTGTAGGTGCCGGGATATCACTGCCACCGAAATCTCCACTAGCTGACGAAGAGTTCTTGCTCTCAGCGAACTCAACGCTGTTAACGATAATTCTAATACCATAGACCATCTGGCCTTCTTTATTAGTGTAATTATCGTTCTGTAATTCACCCTCGATAACTACCTTGGTACCCTTACGAAGATACTTCTCAACGAATTCTGCCTGCTTACCAAAACTGGTGCAGTTGAAGAAATCTGCTGTTGGCTGACCATCACGCTTGAATCTACGATCTACAGCTAAGCTGTAACGTGCGACTGCTGTGTTGTTGGCTCCACCATATCTAACTTCAGGATCCCTTGTAAGGCGTCCCATCATAATAACTTTGTTCATACGATCTCCTTATCCGTATCTTACTGCTCGTCCTGACGAACAACTAAGAAGCGAAGAACGTTATCCATGATACGAACGTGATCTTCGATCTGAGCAGGAGCATCAGCTTCTGCATCGAAATGAATGAAATAATAGTAAGCTTCGTTCATCTTCTGAATCTCGTAAGCTAACTTCTGCTTACCCCAATCATCAACGTCCGTAACAGTTCCACCGTATCTAGCAACATATTCCTTTGCTTTCTCAACTGTGGCTGTTCTAGCATCGTCTTCGATCTTAGCGTTGACAACGAGTGCTAATTCATACTTGTTCATTTGTTTACCTCCTTTTGGTCTTTTGGCCCTCTTCTCTATAGAAAAGAGCAAGGATATTTTCATATACCACGAATTGATATATTAGCATCTTTTTCGTGGTTTTTCAAGGTCTTTTTTGAATGGCCTTGATATTTTTTTCGATTTTGGTTCGGGCAATCATCAGCTGATGGCCGCATCCCATACACTTGATGCGAAGGTCTCCACCAACATATAGTACTTCCCATTCTTTGCTTCCACAAGGATGTGCTTTTTTTAATGTAAGATGATCTCCTACTGCAATTTCCATTGCCATGTTACACCTCGATTTGGGAGAGCACCTCGCCGATGCTGTCCGTAATAACAAGATCCGCTCTGGTATCTCTGGCGGTGGCGGACTTGTTGATGAGAACCAGATACTTGCCCCGGAAATAATCGATGAGGCCTGCTGCCGGATACACCACCAGAGAGGTTCCTCCGATGATTAACATATCCGCATGGGACAACTCATACACCGATTCCTGCAGCACATTCTGGTCCAATCCTTCTTCATAGAGCACTACGTCCGGCTTAATATCGCCGCCGCAGGCATCACACTTCGGTACCGGCCCACCCTTGGCCTTCTGTTCTAACATATAGGCGCCATCGAAGAACTTGCCGCAATCCAGGCAATAATTCCGAAGGGTGCTTCCGTGCAGTTCCAAGACCTTCTTGCTTCCGGCCTTCTGGTGCAAGCCGTCAATATTCTGGGTAATGACGGCGGAGAGCTTACCTGCTGCCTCTAATTCTGCCAGCTTCTTATGAGCGGCGTTTGGCTCGATGCCGTCGATCATAATCTTCTCATTATAGAAGCGATAGAACTCCGGCTTGTTTCTCATATAAAAGGTATGACTGAGAATGGTCTCCGGCGGATAATCGTACTTCTGATTGTACAGTCCGTCCACGCTTCGAAAATCCGGAATTCCGCTCTCCGTGGAGACCCCCGCCCCGCCGAAGAAAACGATCCGCTTGGATTCGTTTACCATTTCCTGTAATCTTTTCACTTTTTCCAGGTCCATAGTCCCCTCCTTATGATTCCTCCGTTAACAGTGCATTATAGATTTCCCGTTTGGTGGTTCCGCGGTCTTTTGCCATTTCCTTCATGGCGGATTTTTTGTCCATGCCTTGGTTGGTATAATAGGCCAGATGTTCCGTCAGGCTCATCTCTTCCCAAGCTGCCTGAGCCTCCTTGGCCACAGCTTCTTTGGACTTGCCTTCGATGACCAGGACATATTCGCCTCTTGGCTCCCGCTCTTCATATTCCGCAATGGCGCCATCGATAGTGGTCTTATCCTTCTCTTCGAACTTCTTGGTCAATTCCCGGCACAAGGTAATGCCGCGTTCTCCTCCCAGCGCTTCCCGAAGCTCTACTAAGGTCTTCTTCAAATGATGCGGTGCTTCGTAGACAATCAGAGTTCTGGTATCCCGACTCATCTCCTCTAATACTCGTGCCCGCTCCTTCTTATCCTTCGGCAAAAAGGCTTCGAAGCTAAATCGTCTGGAAGACTGGCCGGACATGGTAATGGCGGTGACTGCAGCACAAGCTCCCGGGATTGTAGTTACTTCCAATCCCC
>JAGDAL010000316.1 GCA_017959525.1 Lachnospiraceae bacterium
AAGAAAAACCTGGATAAGTCCTATGAGAAGGGCGTTCCGGATTTGAACACCATGTTCATCTACAACATGCCATTTAGAGCCATCTGCAAGATGAGCGGCGGCATGGTATCCAGAGAGATGGTAGAGAGTATGGTGACCATTGCCAACGGTCATTTCTTCCGAGGCTTGGGCGGCGTAATTGTGGGATTCTTCAAGAATGCCAGCGCCAACAAGAAGTACGAGAAACGACTGTATCACAAAGAATAAAAGGGGCAGCAAACATGAATTTTTGGAAAACATTTGAAGAAAAATATCCGAAAGCGGCCAAGTGGATTCGCGAAGGCGGATTGTTCGTCATCGTAAGTAATGTCATTACCGTATTCAAGTGGTTGTTACTCAATGTCCTGCCACAGGCTTTCGCTTTCTTGGGCGATAAGGCCTTCGGATGGCCGGGCATCCCGATTACCGTGTTGGGAGAGACCTTCCAGTGGAATATCTTGGGATATGATCAGGCCAACGGCGGACTTGCTTATTTTACCGCGTACATGGTGGCCATGGTCATCGGAGAGTGCATCAACTTCCCGATTCAGAAGTTGTTTGTCTTCCGTAACCACGAGAAGCCGTACAAACAGATTGCATGGTATGTGGCAGCATTCATTGTCATCACCTGCATCGTCAACTCCATCAATTGTATCTGGGTGGCAGTTGCAGCGAAGTTCGTATCCCCATGGATTTATAACATCGCAACAACCGTTCTTAACGGTGGTGTATCTATGGTAGTCTTCTTCTTCGTGAACAAGATTATTTTCCCGGAAACACCAAAGGCTACGAAAGAAGCCTAAGTAAAAAAGGTTTAAAGGGGATAGCAGCCCCTTTGAATAGATGAATTTTTTCATGCATGTACTAAAAAGGAGGAGAGAGAAGCATGTTAGGAATTAACATCGCGGACGTGATTGCCGTCCTCAAAACCATGATTCCACAGCTGGTAATTATCGGCGTGGTATTGGTTGCAGCGATTATCATCTCGCTGGTAGCAATCAAAGTGAAGAAGCCATTGAAAGGGTTCCTTAGAAAGGAAGCATGGCTGGCATTCTTCTTAACCTTAGTCATTGTTGTGACTCAGATTATTTTGGTACCAATGTACTCCATGGTCAACATGGCAATGGGCGGCGGAACCATCTCTGAGGAGGCAATTGAAGAGGCAAAGGCATTGTGTACCGAGATTGCAGAAGAGGGCGTTGTTCTCTTAAAGAACGACGGAGCTGCACTTCCATTAGCAGAAGGAAGCAAGGTCAATGTCTTTGGATGGTCATCTACCAACCCAATTTACGGCGGAACCGGATCAGGTGCATTATCTGATGCATACCCAACTGTAGATTTCTTAACCGGTCTTAGCGACGCAGGTATCGAGTACAACCAGGATTTGGTTGATTTCTATACCGGCTGGAGACAGGATCGTCCAACCGTTGGCATGATGGGACAGGATTGGACCATTCCGGAGCCGAAGGTATCTGAGTACGGTAGCTTAATTTCCGATGCGAAGAACTATTCCGATACCGCTATTTTCTTCATCGCTCGTTCCGGTGGAGAGGGTGCAGATCTTCCTGCATCTTATGACGGTGTAGATACATTCTCTGCAGAGGGACCATTCGGTGCTATCGGTGTTCGTTACTCTGAGCAGGCAGATGATTTGGATGCATCCAAGTCTTACTTAGAGCTTTCCAACCGTGAGAAGGCACTCTTAGACGAA
>JAGDAL010000317.1 GCA_017959525.1 Lachnospiraceae bacterium
CGCTTATTTCTGTGGCTCCGTATACGACGAGTATTATTTCGGACAGGCCCAGCTGGCGGTAGCTGCTTGCTATCATATAGAAGCAATCCTATTGTGCCACATGAAAGTGCATGGAAGTGTGGGAATGGAAGATATCATTCGCTATACGTACCTCTATGCCAGAGAGTTGGAACATTCCATCCCGAACATCCTGGCTACAGAAGCTTATATGGATGAACATCCGATGATATAGGTGTATACAAGGAAACTCCCGATGAGTGAGGAAGTGAATTTATACATTTCGGGTGGTTTTGACATGTTGCAAAAACAACAAATCAATACTATCCTTTTATAGTATGTTGGGAAACGATATACAAAAAATATATAAGGATTGGAAAAGAAATGAAGAAAAAGATATTGCCTTTAATTTTGGCGGTTACCATGACAGCTGTATGTTTTGCAGGTTGTGATAAGAGTGAGGAAAATGCTACCCCAACAGAAACTGTAAATAGCGAAGTACAGCCTGAGGATAGCACAACTGCTACACAGGCAGATACCACCATTCAGGAAGAGCTGGATGCAGTAGAAGCAACTTATCAGGAGAAGATGAATGCTATCGATTCTGAGTCAGCGACCCAGTCTGAGCTCAATCAGAATGCAGCAGATTGCTACCAGTTGTGGGATGATGAGTTGAACTCTCTTTGGGATCGTTTGAGTGCGGAACTGGATTCCCAGCGCAAGGAAAACCTCTTAGGGGAACAGCGCCAGTGGAATGAGCGGAAGGAGACGGAGATTAAGAATGCCGGTGAAGAGGCAGAAGGTGGAACCTTACAACCGTTGCTAGAGTGCTCCAAGGGTGCACAGCTTACCAGAGAACGTTGCTATTATTTTGCAGGAATCCTGGCTGAAGTGCGTGGAGAGACGTTTACCGTATCCGATGCGGTACAGGCGGATTTGGACGCAGCCAACCCGACATTGGATGATGTGTTTCAGTCCTTCCAGGGACAGTATTTCTTTGATGCGGAGCGAGGCGCTGTCATTGGAATTGAGCCAACAGATGAATGTGATTACGGTATGCCGGGTACCACCTGGACCGTGTGGGTGACCGGTGGAGATTTGATGTCGGATTTAGACGTGATTGATTATACCGGCAGTACCATTGATTTTAAAACAGCATCCGGTGCTTACTACCAGCTGGGTCATACTATGGCCGGCGGAGTATCTTTGGATTATGGCACCGAGCGGGGTGTGTGGACAGAAACCATCTATGGGAACTAGAATGTCTAATAATTAGACATCAGCCTTACTTTGTATATGCCACAGGGGTTTCTTTTTGTAGGAAACCTTTTTCAAAGATGATATAATCAAATATATGAAAAAACAAAGGTCACGGTTATGTGGCCTTTTTCATTGTATATGAAGGGAGTATAGCCGTGTGAGGGCGCGGCTTTTTATATCATGAATATCATTAAGCGAATATTTCTAAATGATGTTAAGCATGTGATTTCTAATTTATTTATTCTTGTGATTGTGGTAGGTGTGTGCATACTACCTGCACTCTATGCCTGGTGTAACATCTATTCCAACTGGGATCCATACGGCAATACCGGGAACCTGAAGGTTGCTGCAGTATCTCTGGATGAGGGATACAAGGACAAGGACGGTACCTATTCCAACTCCGGTGAAGCAATCATCGAGAATCTCCATGACAATGACAAAATCGATTGGCAGTTTGTGGAAACTGAGGAAGAGGCTATAGCCGGCGTGAAGGACGGCTCTTATTATGCTGCGCTGGTTGTTCCGAAAGATTTTACCTATAACATGTACAACATCCTTTTTGAGGATGTAGACAAGCCACAGCTGATTTTTTATCAGAACCAGAAAATCAATCCCGTAGCCAATAAGATTACGGATACCGTGGTTGGAACCATTCAGTCCAATATCGAAGAGCAGTTCATTAAGACTATGACACAGCGAATCTTCGAAGGTACCAATATCTTATCTTCCGATTGGGAAGAAGATGGCGGCGTGGATCGATTTATTGAGAAGTTAAAAGATATCAATAAGGATTTGATTTCTTATCAGGATACGATTAATGTTGCCATTCGTGGCAATGCCACCTTAGCAGCAGCTGCCGGTGAGGCTCAAGGGGATACCAAAGAGATGCAGAAGCGCGCCACCGACAGTGCCAATACCATCGGTCAGGCAGCCACCAATGTAGCGCAGTCTAAGACCACCCTGAACGGTTATACTTCTCAGGTAAATACTTCGGTGGATAGTATCCAGAACACCTTGGCCGGCGCCATTGCTACCTTGAACGAAGCGAAGGTCTCCAATGATTTGAAGGCCATGACAGATGCTGCTGCAAAAGTGAATCAGGATTTGACCCAGATTAATGAGAAGCTTGGGGATATGGCTACATCCCTGCCGACAGACCCGAATACTCAGGCAGCACTGAAGGTATTACAAGAGAATGTGAAAACCGTGAATAAGGCAATGGACCTGGTGATTACCGCCGGTAACAATGCGGTAGACAATAATCTTGCATCCAAGCGGGAAGATGCCATCAGTGCCATTAATACGGCAATTACCAATCTGGAAAATATGCAGAAGCAGATTACCAATAATCTGATGCCACAGATCAATCAGAGTTTGGATGGATTGACACAGATCCTGGAGAACAGCCAGAACCTGATGAATAACATGGCATCGGTTCTTGGAGGTATGAACAATATCTTCGGTTCTCTTCAGGTGACGGCGAATTCTGCGACCACCAGTCTGGAGAAGACCAGCGAGGCCCTTGGTATGCTCTCAGATCGATTGACGGAGGCCATTAAGAAGGTAGAGGCTGCCGCAGATGGAGATAAGGCTAAGATTCTCATGGAGACCTTATCCGGTGATCCGGAGATGTACGGAGAATTCTTTGCGGAGCCGGTGCATATTGAGACGGAAGTATTGTATCCGGTGGACAATTACGGTTCCGCGGTTACACCGTTTTATACTACACTGGCGATTTGGGTAGGCGCATTGATTCTTACTGCAATCCTGAAGGTACATCCGGACCACACCAAGTACGAGGGTGCTAAGGGATGGCAGTTGTTCTTTGGTCGATATGCATTGTTCTTCTTAATGGGACAGCTGCAGACCTTGATTACGGTGCTTGGTGACCTGAAGTTCTTGCATGTACAGTGCTTGCATCCGGTATATTTCTGGTTGGCATCGGCGGTGACCAGTATGATTTTCTCACTGTTGATTTATTCCTTGGTATCTGCCTTCGGAGATGTGGGCAAAGCCGCTGCTGTGGTTATCGTTGTATTGCAGATTGCCGGTTCTTCCGGAACGTATCCGATTGAGCTATTACCGGAGTTTTTCCAGAAAGTATATATTTTCTTCCCGTTCCCGTACGCCATCAATGCCATGCGTGAGAGCGTGGCAGGATTTTACGAGCATGATTATCTGATTTACCTACTACAGCTGTGCCTGTTTATTCCGGTGTCTTTGGCCATCGGTATCTGGATTCGTCGTCCGTTCAAGAAGATGAATCACTTCATGGAAGAGCGCATGGAAGAAACGGAGATGATGTAAGATGGGTGAGAATCAGAATAAGAAATACGAAGAATTTTATAATAACTACTTAGAAGAGCAGCGTAACACCCATGTGAAAAATCAACGGAAGATTCGTGTGGGACTGAAGGTGAATATCTTCCTGCCATTGGTGTTCTTACTGATTAGTTTCTTGACTAACGGATCGAAGCTCATCTTCTTAATTCTGTGGATTGTGTCATTGTTTGGTATTGCCTTCTATTTGATGTACGTGGAGTATACCGATCATCTGATGCAAAAGCGTCTCCATGAAATCGAGGCGGCGGATGCGGAGGAAGCGGCACTGATTGGTGAGGCGTTAGCGGAGGCCGGAGAGCGTGCCGGCGCTCGTATCACGGAACGGGCTGAGACGGTAGAGTCCAAGATTAAGGAACGCATTCCGGAAAAGATAGAGCAGTTACAGACTCCGAAAAAGGTGGCGTATAACCTGAAACAGTTCCAGCAGGGGATGTCCAATATTTTCAAAGTATTTTGGGCAGATGCCAAGCGACTATCAACCAATGTTGTGGCCATGGTGGTCATCATTGGTTTGTCGGTGATTCCTTGTCTGTATGCATGGTTTAATATTTTATCCAACTGGGCGCCATACGAAGCGGAAGCTACCGGCAATCTACAGGTTGCTATCGTAAGCTGTGACAAGGGTGCATCTATCGAGAGCAAGGAGCTGAATGTAGGTTCCCAGATTATCGATAATCTGAAGGCCAATAACAGCATCAACTGGATTTTCGTAGATACCGCAGAAGAGGCGGTCTCCGGTGTGAACGCCGGCGATTACTATGCAGCCCTTGTGGTGTCGGAGTCTTTTTCCGAAGACTTGATTAGTTTCATCGGCGGAGATGTGACCCATCCGAGCATTGTATATTACGAGAATGAGAAGAAGAATGCCATTGCGCCGAAGATTACCGGTAAGGTAAAGACTACCATTCAGTCGGAAGTGAACAAGGCTTTTGTAAGTACCTTAGCAGGAACGATTCTAGAAGCCAGCCGTTATATCACAGAGGATGGTACGGAATCCATTACCAACGCTGCAAGTGCGAAGTTGCAGTCCTTAGACCGTGACCTTAGCACGGCTCTTGCCATTATGGATTCCTATATTGCACTGGTGGATACCACGGAGAATCTGCTTGGTGCAGCGGATCAGGTATCCGGCGAGATGGATTTGTTGATGAATTCCGCCAATACGGTGGTGGACAGTGCAGATGCTACTGTGAATGCATCCAAGACCACGGTGGATACCATTTCCGATATGGTCACATTGAAGATGCATGAGTTGGATACGTCCTTAGTTCTCTTGGATAAGAAAATTCAGGCGGGACAAAGCTCTGCAGATCAAACCGTTGCTGAGGTGCAGGCGACCTTGAATGCGCTTCCGGATATTTCTCCGGATGGTATCAATAATGCCATTGACCAGTTGCCGGATCCACAGAAGACGGCGGCCAAAGCCATTGTAGCAAGTGCCGGTATTGAGTCTTCCCTGGCTACCTTATCGACGGACTTAAATACGCTAAAGCAGGCAACGGTTACCACCGGTAATGATGTCAGTGCGTTATATGGCAAGGTGTCCGCGGATATCAATGCTTGTCGAACACAACTACAGACCCTGTCTAACGCCTATCAGAATGAAGTGAAGCCGCAGTTAAAGAATTCCATTTCTTCCGTGGAGAATTCCATTACGGAAGTAAAGCAGCTTCTCAATTATTCTTCTGATAGTGTGGCCGATATTACGGCAATCTTAAAGACCTATCCGGATATGATGACGGTAGGCAAGGAGCATCTGGTGAAGTCCAGAGAAGAAGTGGCAACCATGCAAGGAAAGCTGCGGGATATCATTGCTGACATGGATGACTTGGATGGGAACGAGCGATATGCCCTGGTTATGAAGCTGTTACAGACGGATCCGGAGGTTATTTCGGAGTTCATCTCCGAACCGATTGAGTTAGTGCAGGAACCTCTATATCCAATCGATACCAATGGCTCGGCGACAGCACCGTTCTATATTGTATTATCCATCTGGGTTGGTGCGTTGATTCTGGTTGCGATTATGAAGACCGAAGTAAAGCACTGTGAGATTCCGGGAATCCGGCCGCATCAGATGTTCTTCGGAAGATATATCACCTTCTTCCTAATCGGACAGTTACAGACCATTATTACGGTATTAGGCGCATTGTTCTATGTAAAGATTCAGTGCCTGCATCCGTTTTTGTTCTGGCTGGCCATGGCATTTACCAGTATGACCTATACCTTCTTCCTATACTCCTTAACCTACGCCTTCGGAGCAGTAGGAGAGGCAGTCGCAGTGGTTCTAATGGTATTGCAGGTTGCCGGAAGCGGTGGAACCTTCCCGGTTCAGGTACTTCCGGTGGTCTATCAGGTGCTGTATCGCTTCATGCCGTTTGCATATAGTATGGGCGCGGCCAGAGAATGCATCGCGGGAATGTATAGCTGGAATTACGGTAAGGACATCTTGGCTTTATGCTGTTATATAGCAGTATCTCTTGTGATTGGGCTTGTGATTAGTAAGCCGTGCAAGAAGTTAAATCTCTTGATTGAACATAGCAAGGATGGTTCGGATTTGATGATCTAATACGTTTTTGCAAATTTGTATAAATAATGATAGAAAGTGCATTTTATATCCCCCAGGGGGGATTAAAGTGCACTTTTTTTCGTGTTAAAATCGAGGACGAATTTTTGAAAACCACAGGAGTGTAATTATGAAAAAGGGACAGAAAATCCTAGCTATGTTATTAGCAGGTGTCATGGCAGTATCCATGTTTGGATGCGGTCAGACAGAGCAGGCAGCCGGTAATGCCGGTGAAGTTGCAACAGAGGCAGGAAGCGAAGACAACATCCTTCGTACCGCA
>JAGDAL010000318.1 GCA_017959525.1 Lachnospiraceae bacterium
AAGAACGTTAAGCTGTTGATTTTGGATGAGCCGACCTCTTCCTTGAACGAGGAAGATTCCAAGATGCTTTTGGATATGCTTCTTGATTTTAAGAAAGAAGGACTTACCTCCATTATTATCACCCATAAGTTGAACGAGGTTGCGTACTGTGCGGATAACATCACGGTACTTCGTGTTGGTGCTACAATCGAAACGATTTCCAATGCAGATCACAACATTGATGAGGAACGCATCATTAAGGGAATGGTTGGTAGAGAACTTACCAATCGTTTCCCTGCTCGTGAGCATAACGTGGGTAGCGAGGTAATGTTTGAGGCAAAGAACTGGACGGTTTACCATCCGGTTTATACAGAAAAATGTGTGGACAAGAACGTAAGCTTCAAGGTTCACAAGGGCGAAATCGTAGGATTCTCCGGATTGCAGGGTGCAGGCCGTACCGAGCTGGCAATGTCTCTGTTCGGACGCAGCTACGGTTCCCATATTTCCGGCCAGGAATTCATCAATGGCAAGGAAGTACATCTGAAAAATGAGCACGAAGCCATTGAGCATGGTTTGGCATATGCAACAGAAGACCGTAAGGTCAACGGTTTGGTGCTGTCCGATTCCATCGCATGGAACACCACCATGGCAAAGATGTCTAAGGTCAGCAATAAGCGTGGTATTATCAACGTCGCAGCAGAGAACAAGGCTGCGGAAGAATATGTTGCAGCTATGAAAACAAAGACCCCGAGTATTCAGCAGGCAGTTGGAAATCTCTCCGGCGGTAACCAGCAGAAGGTACTCTTATCCAAGTGGATGTTCGCAGAGCCGGACGTATTAATCCTGGATGAGCCGACCCGTGGTATCGACGTAGGTGCAAAGTACGAGATCTACTGCATCATGAATGATATGGTTGCCCAGGGTAAGGCGGTAGTCATGATTTCATCTGAGCTTCCGGAATTGCTTGGTATGTGTGACCGCATCTACGTTATGAACGAAGGTGAAATGGTTGGCGAATTTACCAAGGAAGAGGCAACTCAGGAAAAGATCATGAGTGCAATTTTAGCTTCTGACAAACAACATCAATAGGAGGGGAATTATGAACTTCAAAGCTTTTATTAAAAAATACACCATGGTTATTGCCTTGGTTGCAGTATTTATTTTCTTTTCGTTCTTAACCGGCGGCAGATTGCTGATGGCTCAGAACATTTCAAACTTGTTATTACAGAACGCATACGTTTTGGTTATGGCCTGCGGTATGCTTCTATGTATCCTGACCGGTGGTAACGTTGACTTGTCCATTGGTTCTACACTTTGTTTATCCGCAGCATTGTCTGCAAAGCTGTTATCTGTTGGTGCACCTGCTCCGGTAGCAATTCTTGCTTCCATGGCAGTTGGTTGTATCATCGGTGTATGGCAGGGCTACTTAATCGGATATGTACACATTCCTCCATTCATTTGTACCTTGGGCGGCATGTTCTTATTCCGTGGTTTTGCCCGTGTTATTTTGGATTCCAGAACCATCGCAGTTTCCAATCCAAAGTTCTTGAACCTGTTTACTTCTTACATCAACATTCCTGGTCTTGATAGCCAGAACAATTGTGTATCTGCATTGATTGTTGGTATCATCGTTGCAATCGGTCTTGTTATTGCTACTGTTCTTCGTCGTGCAAATCAGAAGAAGAACGGCTACGATGTTCCATCTGCACTTAGCGCTTACTTAAAGATCGGCGTAATCGCAGTATTGATCGTTGCTTACACCTTCAAGTTGATGCAGTACAAGGGCATTCCGGTAATGCTTCTTTGGATCTTAATTGTTGTATTGATTTTTGCTTTCTTAACAAGCTCTACCGTATTCGGTCGTTACTTCTACGCAGTAGGTGGTAATGAGAAGGCAACCAAGTTGTCCGGTATTGATCCACGTAAGGTTTACTTCCGTGCATACTTCTGGATGAGCTTCTTGGCAGCATTCTCCGGACTGTTGATGGCTTCCCGTATCGGTTCCGTTGACGGTAACATGGGTAACTCCTTCGAGATGGACGCAATCGCATCCTGCTTCATCGGTGGCGCTAGTGCTTACGGTGGATCCGGTACTGTACCTGGAATCATGATCGGTGCATTGCTCCTCGGTGTTATCAACCAGGGTATGTCTATCTTCGGATTGTCCGACATGTGGCAGTACGTAGTTAAGGGCGGCGTTCTTCTTGCAGCCGTTGTCTTCGACGTAGTGTCCAATCATAAGACAGGTAAGTCATAAATTGACTTTTCTGAATCCCTCAATAAAGGGAAGTAGCCCGACGGTCTCCGCCGGGCTATTTCAATTTGGGAATAAAGTTGTGCTATACTCTCATGCCCCTGCATTTGTATTTTGGCTGAGGTGGTGCCTGCGTCAAGGGTGCGAAGCACCGCAAAGCGGCCGGGGCCCTTGACCCGGCATCCCCCTCAGCTGTTTTGTTAGCAAGGGGGCATGAGAGTTATACCTGATGGCCCAAAAGGGCTGTTTTCAGTATTTCGGTTTTCTGACAGCTGAAATACTGAGCCTGAAGGGCTTTTTGGACCTCTTATGTCACTTGGATTCAGTATTTGCCGGATGTAGAAGGTAGAATACTGATGTTACGCGACGTTGCAATGCAGAGCGAGCTTGTTTTTTCAGTATTTGAGCTCTGTGAAGAATGAAATACTGAAATAAAGGTTGTGAATGTATGGATAACGAGCGTGGAAGCAGAGGAGGCGTGCTTATTTAGTGGTTTCCTATG
>JAGDAL010000319.1 GCA_017959525.1 Lachnospiraceae bacterium
GCTACCTGAACCTCTCCCGGAGCACCGATGTGCTGGGCAACGGAGATGGTAACAGAGGATGTGGTAGCTTCCTGTAACTCATCGATTTTGTAATCATAGTAAGCTTCCAGGTCTAAGCGCATCGCCAGACGCTTGGAGTTGATCTTGCGAAAGGCGCGTTCATCCCGGAAAGTAAATTCATCCCTGCTTCGTTCATAACGAATGCCAGCCTTGCGATATTCTCCTTTTAACATCTGATTCACGCGGCGAGGAGAGAGCTGCATTGGGCAGGCATAGACCTCACAAACACCGCATTCACTACAGGTGAGTGCTTCCTTTACTACTGGGGAAGCTAAGGTTTCTTCTAAGTTCTCGCTATAAGCCATGGCGCGCATAATCTTGTGCGGTGCCAAATCATGGCCGGAGAGGAAGCGTGGGCACATGGAGGTACAGGTCTGACACTGAATACAGGATATTCTTGCCATGCGAAGTGCCTGCTGCAACGGCATTTCCCTGGCCTGCACCAGTCTGGTGCCATCCGGAACGATGACCACGCCACTTGTTGTTTTTGTAACATATAAGTCCTTGGATTCTTCCTTGGTATAGAGCTTGCCCATCATCGGACCGCCGATTAACACATGGTAGGAATCCAGCTTGCTACCGCCGGCTAAGGCAATACACTCTGCGATGGAAGTGCCAAGCGGCGCCTTCACAATGGTCGGGTGTGCCACTTCGCCCGTGACGGTTAAGTATTTCTGGGTAAAAGCCACGCCCTGGGAAGCCTCATAGATTCCAATCATAGAAGCTACATTGGATACCACGGCTCCTACATTTAACGGAATTCCCGCAGGGGGAACCGTGCGCCCCGTCACGTCGCAGACCAACATCTGCTCGTCACCGGCCGGGTAGTAGTTCTGCAATTCATATAAGGTGACCGGGCTGGATAATTTCTTAATCGCAGCGTTTAATGCTGCGATTTCATCCCGATAGGTTGTTTTTAATCCAATGACCAAATGCTTTGCTTCTGTTATTTTTCCAACAGATTCCACGGCCCGAATCAGATCCTCGGGACGATGCTTCATTAAGTATCGATCCGTGCGAAGCAGTGGTTCACATTCTGCCGCATTGACGATGAGGTACTCCACCTTGCAGTTTAGCTTGGCATGGGTGGGAAAGCCTGCACCGCCGCATCCAACGATGCCGGCGTCTTTGATTTGTTCTATTAGTTCCATGTATTTACCCCCACTTTGACTCAAGTGTTTGCACATTTACGTCGCCCTCATTATAGGATGCAGCCCCGACATCCAACAATGAACCAGAGAAACCACAAGATGGTAAAAAATGAACCTGGCCATGGTAAAAAATTCCACTTTGGCAAAAATCCTTGGTTCGTTTTTTTCATTTTTTTGTTTTGCTGGCTTCACGAAATCAAACCCATGCCGATGCTATGATGACCTTGCTCGAAGGTAGCAACAAAACATGAAAGAGGCAGATACGTATGGAAGAGATTGGAAGTAACGCATACTGGTCCGATCATGCGAATAATCTGGTTCGAATCATACAAGAGAGCGTTCCCGGTAAGCAGATTACCATGGCGCATATCGTATCCAATCCTGACCCGATTCTCTATCAGAAACTCGGCCTGGATCCGAAAGTGGATTATCACAATGCGGCAATTGGAATTATGGCAATTTCACCTTATGAGACTGCAATCATCGCTGCAGATTTATGTATGAAGTATTCGCCGGTGAAGCTGGGATTTATCGACCGGTTCTCCGGAACGCTGATTGTGACAGGGCTGATTTCTGATGTGGAGGTCGGATTCGAACGGGTGCTGGAATATTCCCATGACGCCATGGACTACACCGTATGTCCTATCACCAAGACATAACATATGAAGAAAATCATTCTAAACGGAAGGGTAGGATGTGGAAAAACCACACTGACCCAGGCCTTAAAGGGGGAAAAACTTCATTATCACAAAACCCAGTACATCAACCACTATGACGCAGTGATTGATACACCGGGGGAGTACGCAGAGATTAAGGAATTGGCAAGAGCCTTGATTCTCTATTCTTATGAAGCGGATGTCATCGGACTGATGGCCAGCTCCATGGAAGACTATTCGCTGTATTCCCCGAACATCGCATCTTTGGCCACCAGACCGGTGATCGGCATCGTTACACAGATCGACCGACCGGGAGCACGGCCCGACTGGGCGGAGTTATTCCTAAGAAATGCAGGCTGTAAGGATATCTTTTTTGTATCCGCAAAAACCGGAGAAGGCATTCAGGAACTTCTGGACTATCTTCGGGATGAGTAGTGACTTTTGAGTATCGATTGATCGTCCCCATTGGTCGGTGCTTGATAGTAATAAAAAACTAGAGACAAAAGAAGGAGGTTAAAAATGATAGCAAAAGGCTTCAGTGAACCAACAGAAAGAGTTAAAAGACTTAAAAAAGCCATTATTGATGCAACGCCTTATGTAGAAGAAGACCGTGCACTCTTGGTAACGGAGTCCTACAAACAGACGGAGGGACTGCCACCGGTTATGCGTAGAGCAAAAGCAGCAGAGCATATTTTCAATAATTTGCCTGTTACCATCCATGAGGATGAGCTGATTGTCGGATCCATCACCAAGAATCTTCGTTCCACCGAGCTGTGTCCGGAGTTCTCTTTTGACTGGGTGGAGAAGGAATTCGATACCATGGCAACCCGTATGGCAGATCCATTCGTAATTACCAAGGAGACTGCTGCGAAGTTACATGAGTGCTTCCAGTATTGGCCTGGCAAGACCACATCCGATCTGGCAAGTGCTTATATGTCCAAGGAAGCGCATCAGGCACAGGACAACGGCGTATTTACCGTAGGAAATTACTACTACGGTGGTATCGGCCATGTTTGTGTTGATTATGGAAAAATTCTTCGCATCGGTTTTACCGGAATTATCGAAGAGGCAGCTGCCGCAATGGCAAAACTGACCGTAGACGATCCGGAATACCAGAAGAAATCTCAGTTCTATCAGGCAGTTATCATCTCTTACAATGCAGCAATTAATTTTGCTCATCGTTATGCAGATGAGGCAAGAAGACAGGCATCTGTATGCCCGGACCCAACCAGAAAGGCAGAACTTCTTAAGATTGCTGAGAACTGTGATCATGTACCACAGTACGGCGCTCGTAATTTCTACGAGGCATGCCAGTCCTTCTGGTTCGTTCAGGCAATGATCCAGATTGAGGCAAACGGCCACTCCATTTCTCCTGGACGTTTTGATACTTATATGTATCCGTTCTTCAGAGATGACAAGACCATCAGCAGAGAGTTCGCACAGGAACTCATTGACTGTATTTGGATTAAGTTAAATGACGTTAACAAGACCCGTGATGAGGTATCTGCTCAGGCATTCGCCGGATACGCAGTATTCCAGAACCTGGGTGTTGGCGGTGTAGATGAGAACGGTATGGACATGACCAACGACATTTCCTACATGGCAATGGAAGCTTGTGCACATGTTCGCTTACCAGCACCATCTTTCTCCATTCGTTATCACCAGAATACACCGGATGATTTCTTGTTTAGAGCATGTGAATTGTCCAGATTGGGACTTGGTGTTCCTGCAATGTATAACGATGAGTCCATCATTCCTTCTTTGATGAACAGAGGTATTCCGCTCAAGGATGCTAGAAATTACTGCATCATCGGCTGCGTAGAGCCTCAGGTTCCTCATAAGACCGACGGATGGCATGATGCGGCATTCTTCAATACTGCAAAGATTATGGATATCACCATGCATGGTGGTGTGACCAACGGCATTCAGCTCGGACCGAAGACTCCTCCAATGGAGACCTGGACCAGCCTGGATGACTTCTATAAGAATTATGAGATCCAGATGAAGTACTTCGTAGACCTCTTGGTAGACGCTGACAACGCCGTAGACGTTGCCCATGCTGAGAGAGCTCCACTTCCGTTCTTATCCGCTATGGTTGAGGATTGTATCGGCCGCGGTAAGACCGTTATGGAAGGTGGTGCAATCTACAACTTCACCGGTCCTCAGGCGTTCGGTATCATCGACACCGGTGATTCCGTATATGCAATGAAGAAGCACTGCTTCGATTTGAAGGATGTAGACATCAGAGATTTGAAGGAAGCTATCGATAACAACTTCGGTTATCCGGAAGGAACCAAGGAAATCGCTTCTACCCGTGGTGGTGGATGTGGCTGTGGATGCGGCGCATCTGTTCCGAATCCTGTTTCCGCAACTGTTGGAAATACCACAGCAACCACACAGGATGTTCATGACATCGTAAAACAGATCTTAATGAACAACGGATCAATCGATGTTGCAACCTTAACCAAGCAGGTAAATGCCAAGATCGGTGCAGGCGCAAGCAGCGCTCCGGCAGCCGTTCTTCCGACACCGACCAATCCGAAGTATGCAGACATCAAGAGAAAGATGGAGCAGACCGAGTGGTTCGGTAACGATATTGACGAAGTTGATATGATCTGCCGCAAGTGTACACAGGTATACGAGTTAGAGGTAGAGAAGCACTACAACCCACGTGGAGGCCAGTTCCAGGCAGGATGCTATCCGGTATCCGCTAACGTTCTCTTCGGTAAGGATGTTGGAGCTCTTCCGGACGGACGTCTGGCTCAGGATCCTCTGGCAGACGGTGTTGGACCTCGTCAGGGACATGATACCAACGGTCCTACAGCTACCTTGAATTCCGTAGGTAAGTTAGACCATATGTTGGCATCCAACGGAACCTTATTGAATTACAAGTTCCTTCCAAGTGCCGTTGCAGGCGACAGTGGTTTGCAGAACTTCGCAGCATGTGTTCGTGCTTACTTCGATCACAAGGCTGATCACGTACAGTTCAACGTTATTGATAAGCAGACCTTGATTGAAGCACAGCAGCATCCGGAACAGCACAAGGATTTGGTTGTTCGTGTAGCCGGATATTCTGCTCAGTTTACAAGCCTGGCAAGAGAAGTACAGGACGATATCATCGGACGTACCGAAGGATCTTTCGAGTAAGAGGGTAGACGGGCTTATGAACACAATTGATTACGAGCAGAAGGGTGTTGTATTTAACATGCAGCGTTACTCGGTGCACGACGGCCCGGGCATACGAACCATCGTGTTTTTAAAAGGTTGTCCCTTGCATTGCCGCTGGTGCTCCAATCCGGAATCCCAGCGCATGTTGCCCAATATCATGTTTGAAGCGGCCAAGTGTATTGGTTGCGGACGATGTGTACAGGCGTGCAAAAACGGGGCCCTAAGCAAGCAAAACCGATTTTTCGTAGACCGAACCAAGTGCAAGACCTGTGGAGAATGTGTTGCGGTATGCCCGACAGGAGCGCTCACCATCAAAGGCAAGTATATGACCGTTGCCGAGGTGGTGAAGGAGCTGAAGAAAGATGCAGGAGCGTTTCGAAGATCGGCGGGCGGCGTCACAATCTCCGGTGGTGAAGGGTTGGTACAACACGAATTCACGACTGAGATTTTGAAAGCGTGCCAGGCCCAGGGCTGGAGCACCGCCTTCGAAACCACAGGCTATGCAGATCCGAAGGTGAGTGAGGAAGTTTTTCCTTATGTGAATCACACACTTTTGGACATAAAAAGTATGAATCCGACCAAGCACAAAGAGCAGACCGGCGTGGACAATGCATTGATATTGGAAAACGCCAGACGTATTGCCGAGCTTAGCCAGGTGACGGTTCGCGTACCGGTCATTCCGGGATTCAATTATTCTGAGGAGGACATCCGAGCCATCGGTGAGTTCGCCAAAACATTACCCCATGTGGATACGGTGCATTTGCTTCCGTATCACGCATTGGGCAGTAACAAGTATGAGATGGTGGGCCGCACCTACGAGATGGAGACCTTGGAAAACTTGAAGCACAGCGAAGTCACCGGCTTAGCACAGATTATTACGGACATGGGTCTTTCCTGTGTGATTGGTGGATAAAAAGACAACGAAACAGAATGGAGGAACAAAATGGATCAATCAACGATTGAAAAAGTAATGAAAGAAGTTGCTGCTGAGATGAATGCCAAAGAGTGCTGTCATTCATCCTGCGGAAACATTACAGATATTGGATTGACGGAATTTGTGGGAACCGCCATTGGACATACCTATGGACTGGTTATCGCAAGCATCGATCCAATGTTGGCAGAACCTTTTAACTTGGGTAAGTACCGTTCCATCGGTATCATCGGTGCAAGAACCGGAGCCGGCCCACAGCTGATGGCAGTGGATGAAGCGGTAAAAGCAACCAATACGGAAGTCATTACCATTGAGTTACCAAGAGATACGGAAGGTGGCGGCGGTCACGGTTCCTTGATCATCGTAGGTGCGGATGATGTATCCGATGCCAAGCGATGCGTAGAAATCGCCCTTGACGTACTGCCGAAGTATTTCGGAGATGTTTACGGATGTTCTGATAGCTCCAACCACTTGGAGTTCCAGTACACCGCACGTGCATCCCAGTGCTTGAACAAGGCATTCGGTACCCCAATCGGTAAGGCATTCGGTATGACCTGTGCTGCACCTGCAGCTATTGGTGTCGTACTTGCCGATGTAGCAGTAAAGGCTGCCAACGTAGAAGTAGTTGCAGTTTCCACACCAAAGAACGGTGGAACCAGCTTCTCAAACGAGGTCATCCTGGCAATGACCGGAGATTCCGGTGCCGTAAGACAGGCAGTCAAGGCTGCAATCGATGCAGGTAAACAGCTCTTAGGAGCATTCGGTGGCGAAGTAAAGTCAACAACCTCACCGTATATCTAAATTCATAAACAGGGGTTACCCCGTATGAAAAACAAAAGTCACAATTACAAACTTAAGGAGGAAACATTATGAGTTCAGAAGCATTAGGAATGGTTGAAACCAAGGGATTGGTTGGCGCAATTGAAGCTGCCGATGCAATGGTTAAGGCCGCAAATGTTAGTCTGGTTGGTTACGAAAAGATCGGTTCCGGTCTTGTAACCGTTATGGTCAGAGGAGACGTAGGTGCTACTAAGGCAGCTGTAGAGGCAGGTTCTGCTGCAGCAGCAATCGTAGGAACCGTAGTATCTACACACGTTATTCCTCGTCCTCATGCAGATACAGAGAAGATTATTCCAACAATCTAACAGCTATTCATCCTACAACGCGAAGTGTACATCTCTCCCCCGTAACGGGGGAGGGGCGCATGCTTCCTAATGGTGGCATATGGAAATTTATGCATTGTGTGAAGTAGGACGGGAGGACGGATTCCTTCGGTTCCTACGCGAATTGAATTTTGAAAATAACTGTGCCGTCACTGCCGTGCTTGCAGAAGAATCCCACGAGGTGATTCACCCTTTGATTCAGGAGGGCTTAGCAAGCACCATTCAAGGCTACGGCGCAGAAGACCATAAAAACATAACCTGTAGCGTGTATCCGAGTATCAGCCGCACCAGTCTCTACGAGATGAGCGTAGGCATGGATACGGGACGCATTGCAAAGTGGCTAAAAAGCGATTTTGAAAGAGGAAGACGGCCACTGATCTGGCCCAAGGGATTGGATCCTTTTACCGGAATGGAGCCGGAAGC
>JAGDAL010000320.1 GCA_017959525.1 Lachnospiraceae bacterium
AGTATACGGTCGCAAAAAACCTTGCTACATAAAGGGATTTGACTTCTTCTTATGAAATTTTGACTTCTGCTAGTTGTCGGATTCTTCCGATTCCAGCTCTACCCAAATCACCGGGCGAATGGCGCCGCTTGGCTTGTTGACCACCTTGGTATCGGTCTCAATCTCGCCATCCATGGTGACTAACGGTCCGTAGATATCCGGCTCGGTATTCTCGCCGCGCAACCACCACCAGGAGGTGCGATAGCCCTTCATATCCCAGTAGTTCACCTTGCTCATCTCATTGATGTTGGTGCCCGCATCCTTGGCGGCATCCGTAATGGCAAGTTCCCGTTCCTGATTCGTTGCAAATACAACTTCCGCCTCGCTTGGAGTTAATAAGGTGATAAGATCCCCATCCCGGGTTGCCATCCGGTCTTTCTCAAAGGTACTGAAGATGGAGGTAAACTCCGCGGAATTCAATCGTTCCCGCAGACTACTGTTGGCCCAGGTAATGGGTTCATGATGCATGTGATACTCGCTTCCTGCAATGCCCTGCTTGGATAAGAGGCAGACCTGATTGCCCTCTACATGGATGACAATCCATTCTAAGCGCTCCTTCCCCGGCCGTCTGTTGCTGGTATTGAAACGTCCAAAGTAAACCGTATCTCCCACGCTTGCCTGCTGCAAAGCTTCTGTTTCCTTCTCGTATTCGTATTTTAAGAGCAGCGGTTTTGCAATCGTTGCATAACCAACCGCAATTAGAACCACGGCCACAAGGATTCCGGCTTCGATTTTACGATACTTTTTCATTCGATCCCGGTGTTCCTGCCACTTTTTTCCTTCCAGGGTATTTCCATCCGGTTTGCGGATATTTCCGATGTTTTTCGCTTGTTGAATCAAGAATCTACATATCGGTTCCAGGATGGATGCCAGCACTATGCTAACCAATAGCACCACGCCGTACCGAACGAAATGTGGCATGGATACGCCTTCGAATACGGTCCGCACAAAGCATCCGTGGACCAAAAACAGCGGCAGGGATATTTTGCCGATGTGCCGCAGGGCCCGATTCCCGATGGTTAGGCGCATATTCAGTAGGACAATAAGCGACGTAAAAAGAATGCCGGAAACCGTCTGAATCAATAAGGTAATGGCTGCATCCCGATAACCGAAGGCCATCTGCTCGTTATAGTAACCGAAGCGACGTACGGCGAAGGCGGATACATGCATGCCTGCAAATGCCAGGACGAAACAGACCGGAAGCAGGATGCGATAGGTTTTCTCTAAGAATCGATTGATGGCCGGCGCAAATCTGCCGTACCAGAGTCCCAGTACGAATAAAAAGGTGGAATTATACCACCACTCTCCCCGGAAATAATGGGACTGATCCCCGGAGACGTCGTGTCCCGCATAGAAGCTATAGCGCATGACAATCAGGGCAAAGATGCTAAGAATTGCAAGGGCCAGCTCCCGCTTTTTACAACAGGTACACAGCAGGAAGAACATCACATAGAATAGGACGATTTCGATGATGAACCAGCCGTTGCTGTTAATCAGTCGCAAGCCCAACACTTCTGCCGCGATGGTCTGCAGGCTCTTATGATATCCGAAGAATAGAATGCTTCCGACTACAAGCAAAAGATTCACCAACCAAAATGGGATGAGGACTGCCGACAGGCGGTTTAAAAGAAACGTCTTCAAATAGTCCGGTTTGCGCTCCAGGCTTACCACCAGGCCATAGCCGGAGACAAAGAAGAATACACCGGTAAAGAGGAATCCGATGTCATTGAAGATGCCCACCGGGCCTACGCCCTCGCCGCTATAGTTGGTGACGTACTGGGTCAGATGATGCAAGATGACGCCCAGGCAACAGATGCCCTGAATCATCTTGGTCTGCTCTAATGTAAAAAATGCATCCGCAGTTCTGCCACGGGACACGCGTGCGCCGCAACCGATCAGAACCACCAATGCAATTGGATATAGTAATAACAATATAGCCCCCATGTATGATTTCCCCCTATCAAGTCTAGTTCTATGGTACTACAAACTGGCTTTTTTTACAAAAAATTCCCCGCTCCATAACGGAACGGGGAATGATCAATTATGATTACTTGTTGAATGGGTTCACAATCTTGAATGCACGCTTGATTGCATACGGTCCAATCTTGCCGAACTTGTCTTCTGCACGAACCATAGTACTTGCAGCCGGCATGTCACGGGTCAAATGGATTGCATCGAACTCACACTTGGTGGTGCAGAGTCCGCAACCGATACAACGGTTGGTATCTACAACAGAAGCACCACAGCCAAGGCAACGGGCAGCCTCTGTTTTTACCTGCTCTTCGGTCAGGCACAGGCGCAAGTCTTCGTAGGTATCCTTCGCAACTCCGGCCTTCTTGCCAGGAATCTGACGCTTCGCATTGTCGAAGGTCTCCAAAGAGATATCATCCTTATCCAACTCGATGAATTCACGACGGTCACGAGCCAGATCAAGGCGGTTACCAGGATGTACGAAACGGTTGATGGATACGGCACCTTCACGTCCGCCAGCGATTGCATCGATAGCGAAACGAGGTCCGGTAAATACATCACCACCGGCAAAGATATCCGGCTCAGCCGTCTGACGGGTCAGAGGATCTGCGATGATTCCACCGTTCGGACGAAGCTCAACCTTGGTGACCTCTAAGAGCTTGCCCCACTGGATAGACTGTCCGATGGACTGTAATACGTTCTCACATGGAATCTCGATGGTCTCGTTCTCATCGTACTGTGGGTTGAATCTGCCATCGGCATCCTTCACCTGTGTACACTTCTTGAATACGATTGCAACGACCTTGCCGTTCTCGACCTTAATCTCCTTCGGGCCCCAGCCGTTCTTAATCTCGATTCCTTCTTCTTTTGCTTCTGCTACTTCATCATCTGCTGCAGGCATCTCATGTGCGCCCTCTAAGCAAAGCATAGTAACCTTGGAAGCGCCGGCACGAACTGCGGTACGAGCAACGTCAATTGCTACGTTACCACAACCGACTACAACGGTATCACCATTCAGGCGAATGCTATGATCCTGGTTAATCTTCGCAAGGAAGTCAACGCCGGTCTGAACACCTTCTGCATCCTCACCAGGAACGCCTGCAAGACGTCCGCCCTGGCATCCGATAGCAATGAAGAATGCCTTGTAACCCTGCTCACGTAAGGACTGGATGGTTACATCCTCTCCTACGTTAACGTTGCACTTAATCTCAACGCCCATTTCACGCATAACTTCGATCTCGGCATCGATGATCTCCTTCTCCAAACGATAGGAAGGAATTCCGTTCATCAACATTCCACCCGGACGGGAGTTCTTCTCGAATACGGTAACCGGATAGCCGTCACGACGCAGGAAGTATGCGCAAGCCAAACCTGCAGGGCCACCACCGATAACAGCTACCTTATAATCATCAGACCACATACCACCGTCATGCTTCTCGCAAAGCGGTACATATCTCTGGTCTTTTTTCAGATCCAAAGAAGCGATAAACTTCTTAATCTCATCGATTGCAAGCGGTTCATCCACTTTACCACGGGTACATGCATCCTCACAACGACGGTTACAGATTGCACCACAAATCATTGGGAATGGATTGTCCTGCTTGATAAGCTTCAGAGCATCTTCGTAACGACCCTCTGCTGCCATCTTGATGTATCCCTGGATTGCCAAGTGTACCGGACATGCTGTCTTACATGGTGCGGTACCGGTTGCATATACGTTAATCTTCGCATCATCGCGGTAGTTGTAATTCCACTTATCAACGCCCCACTTATGGTTATCCGGAAGCTGAGTCTTCGGATACTGTACAGCGCTACCATCCTTCTTGCACAATTTTTGTCCAAGCTTCGCAGCACCGACCGGACATACCTCCACACACTTACCACAAGCGACACACTTCTCTTTTTCTACGTGTGCACGATATGCGGATGCGGACATGTTCGGTGTGTTATACAACTGAGAAGTACGAAGCGCATTACATACACCAGGAGCACAGTTACAGATTGCAACGATTTTGCCCTCACCATCGATGTTGGTGATCTGATGTACATAGCCATGACGCTCTGCACGCTCTAAGATCTCATATACTTCTTCCTTGGTGATGTAGTGGCCGATTCCACGGTCATCCATGTACTCTGCCATATCGCCCATACCGATACAGTAATCACCGCGGATCTCTCCGGATCCCTCGCCACGCATGGTCTGCTGCTTACGGCAGGAACACT
>JAGDAL010000321.1 GCA_017959525.1 Lachnospiraceae bacterium
AGGAACGAATGACGAGAAGTGCATTTGAAGAATTCAAAGAAACTTTGCAAAGGGATTTAAATTCAGAGGAATATCCCTTTGTTGTATCGATTCATAAGAATAAGGTGATTGCCGGATGGAAGACGGAGCAAATCCCGGAAGATGCTGACAGTGAGGAAATTCGCTCTTTTTCCGTGACCTATGTGCTGAGTAGAGATAAAAAATTTCTGGGCGGCGAGACGTTATTGAATCGTGACGTTTATCAGCGGCCGACGTCCACAGAGGTTCGCACGTATTATTCCCTGTCTACGCCATCGTCTTTGCCTTGGAGGAAAAAAGTCGATGCCAAGGATTGGGCGAAGATCGGATATGATGAGGATAAGCTGTTTTCCATTATAGAGCATTACCTGATAGAGCATGGCTTTACCTATCGCCCGGGAATATGGAATCATAAGCGCCTCGGCTGGGAAGAAGGCCGCCTGTTCCGCTTTGCCGGAATTCTGTTTTTAATTGTTGGCATCTTTTTGCTTGGCAGTTTTTTAAGTGGCTCGATGATTCAAGATATGATCAGAACGGGGAGTTTCTTAGTAGCCGGGATCATTCTTGTAGCCACTGCAATACTTCTTCCGCTGATACTGACCATCATTGGTGCTCTGTTGACTCTGATTGGTTTTGGAAAAATGGAATTCTATGACCTCAGACCGGAAGTGGGCGTGAAGGTAGTTCTGGGGACCATACTAGGTAGTTGGGCGCTGGTGGCCTTACTGGTGTTCTTCGCCCCACTTCTTTAGTTGTAATAGAATCGGGATCAATGACTTTGCTTTGCCGGTGAGTGTGTATTCGACTCTCACCGGCATTTCGTCGTATTGGGTTCTATGGACCATTCCGTCTTTTTCCAATTCCTTGAGAGATTGCGCCAGCATGGTATTCGTAATTCCGTACACGGAACGGCGCAAATCCCCGTATCTAGCGACTTCATTATTGTCGATGACACACAGAATCATGATCTTCCATTTGCCGCCGACCATATTTAACACTTTCTTTAATCCGCAGCCTTCGCCTGCGATTTCATCACATAAGGGTTCTTTTTTCATAGTCAGTTTTTCCTTACTAGGTTAATAAAAAATGCGTACTTGATAAGTTTTTCGTACCACCTATAATAGTCGTGTTGAGAAAAAAGTTCAAGTAAAAGGAAGAGTAAATGGTGAGGAAAAAAGCATATATAAAGGCCGAAAGTTGCGTGGCTTGCGGTGTTTGCAGACTGCAATGCCCACGCCAGGCAATCAGTATTTACAAAGGGTGTTATGCGATTGTGGATGAAACACTTTGTGTGGGATGCAGATTGTGTGCAAAAGCCTGTCCGGCAAATGTGATTGAAGTGAAAGAGAGGGATGTGATCAATGGCTAATCAGAAAAAACACTGGTATCAATACCTTTGAATTTGGAGCATTCTCTATTTTGCCCTTGGATTCTTCAACATCTTGTTTGCATGGCTGGGGTTAATTGATTTCATCCTTCCGCTGATTTTTGCGATTGTCGGAGGCAACAAATGGTTCTGCAACAACATGTGTGGCAGAGGGCAGCTATTCTGGGTTTTAGGAAGAAATGTAGGCTGTTCCAGGAAGAAACCCGCACCTAAGTGGTTGTCGTCCAAATGGTTCCGGTACGGCTTTTTAACGTTTTTTATGACGATGTTTGGAACGATGATTTTTCAAACGTACCAGGTGTTTGCCGGAGCCGGCACGCTTCGGAAAGCAATTAAGCTGTTTTGGACATTTCGTGTGCCGTGGAAATGGGCATACTCCGGAAGTGTTTTCCCGGATTGGGTCGCACAGTTTGGATTCGGTTTTTACAGCCTGATGCTCACATCCACTTTGATTGGATTGATCGTCATGGTACTATATAGAGAAAGAACCTGGTGCACATTTTGCCCGATGGGAACCATGACACAGGGCATTTGCCAGATAAAAGAAAAAGGAGGTCGCTAGGCGATGACAATCGAAGAGAGAGCGAATTTAGCTGCAAATCTGAAGGCAACCGGACAGTGCAACTGCACGCAGTCGGTCCTTAAGGTTTTTGAAGATAAAATGAATATTGCGCCGGAGGAGCTTAGCAAGCTTGCTGCAGGATTCGCAGTGGGAATGGGATGCATGGAGAGCACCTGCGGAGCCCTGATTGGAGCGGTTATGGCAGCCGGAATGATTACGGATGGACAGGGTACACCGCGTTATTCCAAGGAGCTTGTCAGCAAGTTCAATGAAAAATGTGGCGCCACCATCTGCAAGGATTTAAAAGGCATCACTACTGGTCAGGTGATTTGCGAGTGCCCGGAGTGCGTTCGAAATGCAGTGTTGGCACTTGGCGAGCTGGTGGAGGTATGATGACTCAGGGAAAATAGATTGGGGAGGTTATTGCATGGGAACACAGTGGTACAAGGACCGCGTATTCTATCAAATCTGGCCGAGAAGCTTTGCGGACGGCAATGGGGACGGCATCGGAGATTTGTACGGCGTTTATGAGAAACTGGATTACCTGAAGTCGCTGGGGATTGGCGGCATCTGGTTCTCGCCGCTGTATCAGTCGCCGCAGACGGATTACGGTTATGATATCTCGGATTATCGCGCCATTGCGCCGGAATATGGCGACTTGGATATTTTCAAAAAGGTGGTAGACAAGGCTCATGCCTTAGACATCAAGATTGTCATGGACCTGGTGGTCAATCACACCTCAGATGAGCATGAGTGGTTTGTGAAAAGCCGCGACAAGAACAGCCCATACCGCGACTACTACTTCTGGAGAAAAGGCAAGCGCCCGGGCTGCCCGCCAAACAACTGGGATAGCTTTTTTGAGAACGAAGCTTGGGGCTATGATGAGACAACCGACGAATATTATCTGCATCTGTTCAACCGGAAGCAGGTGGATCTGAACATGGATAACCCAGCGGTGCGCCAAGAGGTAAAAGACATCCTAAAGTTCTGGCTGGATATGGGTGTGGACGGATTCCGCGAGGATGTCATCACCATGATTTCCAAGCCGGAGGGATTGCCGGATGATCATCTGGTGCCATTCTTCAAGGGTATCCGCATGTATTCCAGCGGTCCACACATCCATGAGTACTTGCAAGAGTTCCGCACCGAGGTCCTCGACCACTACGATTGTTTCGTCATCGGCGAAGCGCCGCTGGTAAGCATCAAGCAGGCCAAGGAATACATGGGCGGCGACCATCCGGATTTGGATATGATGTTTAACTCCCAGCACATGAATGCGGACTGCATGTTTACGGAGTATATGCCGCGGCTATTCAACCTAAGGAAGTTAAAGCGTGCTTTCTCCAAGTGGCAGAAGAAGCTGGATTGGAACGCACTCTACCTTGAGAACCAT
>JAGDAL010000322.1 GCA_017959525.1 Lachnospiraceae bacterium
CACAGAAGGAAGGCATCGAATATGTGGCGGAAGGCAGCAACATGGATGACCTGGGAGACTATCGTCCGGGACTGGATGCGGTCCGTGAACTGGGTGTCCTTAGCCCGTTGCGCAAGGTAGAACTTACAAAGGCAGAGATTCGGGAATATTCCAAGGAGTTGGGATTACCGACAGCGGACAAGCCGTCCTTTGCCTGTTTGGCATCCCGCATTCCTTACGGAGAGCGGATTACTCCGGAGAAATTAGCACAGGTGGAAGCCGCCGAGGATCTCTTGGCTTCTTATGGCATTCCGCAGTATCGCGTGCGTGTCCATGGCAACCTGGCCCGTATTGAAGTGCCGGAGGAATACTTTGATCAGGTGATGGAAGTGACCCGTCGTCACGAAATCGTCACCAAGTTCCGAGAAATTGGATTCTTTTATGTCACCGTGGATTTGAAAGGCTTTCGTTCCGGAAGTATGAATGAGGTTTTGAAATGAAACATGAGATGAAGCAGTTGTTGGAACAAGTGCAGTCCGGAGCCATCTCGGTGGATGATGCGCTCTTGGCCATGAAGATGGAACCCTATGAAGATTTGGGCTTTGCCAAGATTGATCTTCATCGGCGGATTCGAAACGGTGCCGGCGAGGTGATCTATGGTGCCGGTAAGACCGTGGAGCAGATGATAGCCATTGTGCATAAGATGCTCTCCTCCGGGCAAGACCGAATTCTTATTACCCGTTTGGATGATGAGAAGGCCAAGGGTCTTACGGATGCGGTGGAGATGACCTATTATCCGGAAGGCCACATTGGAATTGTAGGCGGTATGCCGCCTAAGTCCGGGAATGGGACCATTGTGGTGGCAACCGGCGGAACCAGTGATGTGCCGGTGGCGGAAGAGGCTGCTCTGACTGCGGAGTTCTTAGGCAACGACGTGATTCGTCTCTATGATGTAGGAGTTGCAGGATTGCATCGGACCTTAGCTCATTTGAAAGAGATTATGGAAGCGGAAGTGGTGATTGCCATTGCCGGAATGGAGGGGGCCTTGGCCAGCGTATTAGGTGGCCTGGCAGAGTGTCCGGTAATCGCAGTTCCTACCAGTGTAGGATACGGCGCTTCGTTCCATGGGGTATCTGCCCTGTTGTCCATGCTCAATTCCTGTGCCAGTGGTGTCAGTGTGGTCAATATTGATAACGGATTTGGCGCTGCTTATCAGGCTAGTTTAATTAATCATGCAGGTAAAAAAGGGTAAGGCATATGAAAATTTTATATTTTGATTGCGAGATGGGAGTAGCCGGTGATATGCTGATGGCTTCGCTCTATCAGCTGTTGGAGGAGAAGCAGCAGCAGGAGTTTCTTCGCATTATGAATGGTCTGGGACTGGAGGATGTCAGCGTTAGCGCGAATCCGACCAAGCGCTGTGGAATCGGCGGTATCCAGATGTCGGTTCAGATTCATGGAACCGAGGAAGGTGCCCATGATCACGAACATCACGATCATGACCATGCACACGGACGCGACCATCATCACGTGACCTTGGAAGAGATTCGGGATACCATCTGTAGTTTTCCGATTCCGGTAGAGGTACAGGAGGATGCGGTTGCGGTCTATGACTTGTTGGCAGACGCTGAGAGTCATGCCCATCAGGTGCCGGTGGCAGAGATTCACTTCCATGAAGTGGGTCGCTTGGATGCCATTGTAGATATTGTGGGTGTATGTTTGCTGATGTCCTGGCTTCGCCCGGAAGAGGTGGTGACCTCTCCGATTTGCGTGGGTGGCGGACTGGTGCATTGCAGCCATGGAATCTTACCGGTTCCGGCTCCGGCAGTGGCTCATCTGCTACGTGGCATTCCGATGTACAACGGCAAGGTGGAAGTGGAGTTGTGTACACCGACCGGTGCAGCATTGCTTCGTTACTTCAGCGACCGTTACGGTCAGATGCCGGTGATGACGGCCAAGGCCATCGGATACGGCATGGGCAAGAAGGAGCTGCCGATTGCCAACTGTGTGCGTGTGTTCCAGGGTGAGACCTTTGCATCCGGTGCAGATGCCATTGTGGAGTTGACTTGCACCGTAGATGATATGACCGGTGAATCTGTTGGATTTGCAACAGAACAGTTATTGGCCGCAGGTGCCAAGGATGTCTATACGACAGCCATTATGATGAAAAAGAATCGTCCGGGAATTCTTTTTACCGTGCTGTGTCACGTGGAAGACGAACCGATGATGGTACGGAAGATTTTCCAGTACACCACCACCATTGGAATCCGGAAGCATATCTTCGAGCGATATCTATTAAATCGCGAGGAGAAAGATTTAGAGACAGAGGAAGGCTTGATTCGCCGGAAGGACGTGGAAGGCTACGGCGTATCCAGAAGCAAGTTGGAGTATGAGGATGTTGCGCGTATTGCAAGAAAGCGCGGCGTCTCCATTGAAGAGGCGAAGAATCTGTTGCAATAAAACATTCAGGGTAAGGGATGTTTGTAACGAAGTAGTATTGTATGAGAAAGGAACATGTGGATATGGCAAATGGAATTGATGTAGCAGGAACCGGCAAGTTGGGTTTTGGCTTAATGCGTTTACCACAGTTGGAAAAAGATGTGATTGATATTGAGCAGACCGCTAAGATGGTGGATCTGTACTTGGAGAGCGGATTGAATTATTTTGATACCGCTTATGTATACAAGGGATCTGAGGATGCCATCCGTCAGGCGTTGGTTGAACGTCATGACCGTAGCACCTATACCTTGGCATCTAAGATTAATGCAGGTGTGGCTCGTTCCGAGGAAGAGTGCAAGGACCAGCTTCGCATCAGCTTGGAGCGTACCGGAGCAGGCTATTTTGATTATTATCTGGTACATGCCATTAATAAGGATAACCTGGTGAAGTACAACGAGTACGGTATCTGGGATTATGTGAAGCAGAAGAAGGAAGAAGGCCTCATTCGTCATTGGGGATTTTCTTTCCATGATTCACCGGAGCTTTTGGACCAGATCTTAACCGAGCATCCGGATGCAGAGTTTGTACAGTTACAGATTAACTATGCAGACTGGGAGAAGCCGAAGATTCAGTCCCGAGGTTGCTACGAGGTAGCCCGCAAGCACGGCAAGCCAATCGTTGTTATGGAGCCGGTCAAGGGTGGCAACCTGGCAAATCCGCCGGAATCCGTAACCAAGATTTTTGATGAGGTAAATCCAAATGCATCTTATGCATCCTGGGCTATCCGTTTCGTTGCATCTTTGGATGGAATTCTTACCGTATTGTCCGGTATGTCCAACATCGAGCAGATGCAGGATAACCTGTCCTACATGGGCAACTTCCAGCCGCTCAATGAAGAGGAGAAGGAAGCCATCCGCAAGGCACAGGAGATTTACGGTGCTTCTAAGGCGATTCCATGTACCTCTTGTCATTATTGTACCGATGGCTGCCCGAAGCAGATTGCCATTCCGGATATTTTCCGTGTGATGAATGAGCGTATGTCCACCGGTCAGTTGGAGAAGGCTGAGGCTGCATATGCAGCAGTGACCGCGTCCGGCGGTAAGGCCAGCGACTGTGTGAAGTGTCGTCAGTGCGAGAAGGCTTGTCCACAGCATATTGATATTATTAAGCAGTTGGAAAATATTGCGTCTGTATTAGGATAGAAGTATGGAATTTTACTTGGCCCCCATGGAGGGGATTACCGGTTATGTTTACCGGAACCAATTACAGAAAGATTTTGAGGGTGTCACGAAGTACATGACACCCTTTCTTGCGCCGGTACCGAAAAAAGTGTTGAAAACCAAAGAGCGCCGGGACATCGATGTGGATAACAATGCGGGAATCCCTTTGGTGCCACAGGTTTTAACCAAAAGCGTGGAAGGAATGCTGCAGGTGATGCACCTGTTAGCGGACATGGGATACCAAGAGGTGAACTTAAACCTGGGTTGTCCGGCCTCTACGGTGGTGACCAAGGGCAAGGGAAGTGGCTTCCTAAAAAATCCAGGGGATTTGGACCGGTTTTTTGAAGGGGTCTTTGATGGAATGCCGGAAGGCATGGCCCTCTCTGTGAAGACCCGTCTTGGTATGTGGGAGCCTTCCGAGTTCAAAAATATACTTGCAATTTACAATCGATATCCTATCATGGAACTAACGGTGCATCCGCGGGTGCGGGAGGAATTCTACGGGAATGAAGTGCATCTGGATCAGTTTGCGTATGCCCTGTCCGAGAGTCGTTGCCCGGTGGTCTACAACGGGGACATTACATCGGTGGAGGATTATGAGCGTCTGATGGAGCGTTTTCCGCAGATTGAGAAGGTGATGATCGGACGCGGTCTCATTCAAAACCCTGCATTGGTGCGCGAGATTCGCGGTGGAATGCCACTATCCGAAGAGGAATTGCATCACTTTTTAAAAGAGTTGTACGAGAGCTACAGCCGGGAATTGGGCAATCACAAGGATGCCATGTTCCGACTGAAAGAAGTCTGGGGCTATGTGGGGAAGAATTATCCCGACCGCAGTCGCGAGATTCGCAATTTAATTAAGGCAAAAAATGAAGCGGACTATGAACAAATGGTACGTGCATTTTTTTCATAACAGGAGTAGAAGGAAGAGGAGAAAAGAGTATGAGTGATTATCGTTTGAACACCAAATGCGTACAGGGTGGTTACACACCGGGCAACGGAGAACCGAGACAGATTCCGATTGTGCAGTCTACCACCTTCAAATACAACACCAGCGAAGACATGGGCAAGCTCTTCGATTTGGAAGCAAGCGGATATTTCTATACCCGTTTGCAGAACCCAACCAATGATTATGTAGCAGCTAAGATTGCAGAGTTAGAGGGCGGCAGTGCAGCAATGTTAACTTCCTCCGGACAGGCAGCGAACTTTTTTGCCCTGTTTAATATCTGTGAGAACGGAGATCATATCGTAGCATCTTCTTCTATTTATGGCGGAACCTTTAACCTCATTGATGTAACCATGCGCAAGATGGGCATTGATGTTACCTTCGTATCTCCGGATGCATCTG
>JAGDAL010000323.1 GCA_017959525.1 Lachnospiraceae bacterium
GACAACCGCTACTACGCCGGAGAGACTACAGAGAACAAAGAAGTAGAGTGCTATGGTATCGGTTTTGATTTGATTGACAATACTGCATATGTATGGGATGGAAAAGAGTTCCACCCGTTATATGAGGAGTTTGCATATCCAATCGCTGCGCAGTATTACGAGGGAACGACCGATGATGCAAAAATAAACAAGGCATATGAGCAGCTATGGAAAAATGCGGCAGAAAAGGACGCAGATTCGAAGGATGGTCTTCGCATTGGAAAGCGTACCTTCCCGTCCATGAAAGATTCCGGATGGGATTACGTTTTGTACATTGCACCATGGAGTCTGCCGGATGCAACACTTCAGGCCCAAAACATTGCGGACTTATCCTCCATTCATGATGAGCTTGTCAGTGCCGATGGTTCTTCCGCTGATTTGGGAACCTATACATCCATTCGTGCAGAAGTGAAAAAAGAAGGCAATGCATACTATACGGTAGTTTATTTCCCTAAGGATGCTGTTCATATGGAAGATGGATGGAAGAAGGGCAGTCTTTATACACAGGCTGCAATCTTAGAATCGGTGATTCCGGTACTGATGATTGCATGCCCGATTGCGATGGTCGTATGCTTCGCATTGGCTCTTTGGATGTTGGTACTTCTGCTGTGCGCAGCCGGACATCGATACGGTGAAGAAGGCGTTCATGCCTGCAAGGCCGCTCGTATCCCAATGGACTTGATGATTGTGTTGGTAGGCGCTTGCGAGTTGGCATTGCTTTATCTGTGTGAAATTGGTTTCTTTGCACTTAGATCCACCACCTATCCGGCCTTCTTAGGCGGAGGAATCATGACGATCGCAGTCTTTGCCGGTTGTATGATTGGTCTGGGATGGTTAATGACAGTGGCCGTGAATATGAAGCTCGGCCACTGGTGGCAAAACACCATTCTCTATAAGTTGTTCCATCTTCTGAAAGCATGGTGGAGTAGAGCCAGAGTAGAGCTTCGTCAGATTCGCAGCCGCATTCGTTGGAGCGTTCGGGTATGGCTGATTTTTGCGTTATTCGTGTTCTTAGAATTATTCGGACTTACAGCGTTAGATGCCAGAGAAGAATTGGTTTTTATATGGTTCTTCGAGAAAATCCTCTTCGGTGTGGGACTGTACTTCTTGCTGAAGTACTACGGTCGCCTGAAGGATACGGTGGTAAAAATGGCGGAAGGCGATATGAATGTCAAGGTAGATACCACCGGAATGCCACTGGATTTTGAAGAGCACGGTAAGGCGTTAAACACCATTGGAAGCGGAATGAGTACGGCCATTACCGAGCGTATCAAGAGTGAGCGCATGAAGACGGAACTCATTACCAATGTGTCTCATGATATTAAGACACCGCTGACCTCCATTATCAACTATGTGGATTTGTTGCAAAAAGAACAAATTGAAAACGACAAGGCAAAAGAGTATCTGGAAGTGTTGGACCGCCAGGCCAAGCGCCTAAAGAAGCTGATTGAAGATCTCATCGAGGCTTCCAAGGCTGCCACCGGCAACATCAAGTTCCAGATGGAATCCGTCAATGCACGGATGATTCTCAATCAATCCATCGGAGAATTCGAAGAGCGATTAGAACAGAACGACATTACAGTCGTTAGCAAGGTGCCGGAGGAAGATGTCTACGTGTGGGCGGACAACCGTTACCTCTGGAGAGTTTTCGACAACCTGATGAACAACATTGTAAAATACGCCCAGCCGGGTACCCGCGCTTATGTGGACATGATGAAGGCAGACGGTACCATCACCTTTACCTTCCGCAATACGTCAAAGAACGAGCTGAACATCTCTGCGGAAGAGCTGATGGAGCGCTTCGTGCGCGGCGATGCTTCCCGTAATACGGAAGGCAATGGTCTTGGTCTTTCCATTGCCAGAAGCCTGACGGAATCCATGGATGGAACCATGAATCTCGCTATTGATGGGGATTTATTCAAAGTGATTTTGACGTTTAAGGCTCAATAAGAAAATAAAAACACCCTTCGAGGACTTCACTTGTAGTTTTCGAAGGGTGTTTTTTTATTCGTATTGCTTGAATACTTTCGCAAACAGGAAGGACTTCAGGTAACAAAGAAAAGCAAATCCAAACAGGAGGA
>JAGDAL010000324.1 GCA_017959525.1 Lachnospiraceae bacterium
GCATGCAGAAGACTTTCGATACCATGGGCAGCTTCCAGGGGAATCCGGGAGCGCCGGAGAGTGATAACATCGATTTTTCCGGCATGCCGAATATCAGCATGATTAACTTAAGCGACTTAGGCGGCTTCATGAACGGCGGATTCGGAACACCGATGAGCCAGCGCCTGAAGAAGAAGCAGGCAGACAAGAATGCCAAGCCGAAGGAAGCACCGGTCATCGATATTAAGAACATCCCGCCACCACACAAGATTAAGGCACTGTTGGATGATTACGTGGTAGGCCAGGATCAGGCTAAGTAGGTGATGTCCGTTGCGGTATATAACCACTACAAGCGTGTGGCATCCTTAGAGAACTTAGTGGCAGAGGATGACGGCATCGAAATCGAGAAGTCCAACATGTTAATGATTGGACCGACCGGTTCCGGTAAGACCTATATGGTTAAGACCTTGGCCAAGCTTTTGGATGTACCGCTTGCCATTACCGATGCCACTTCTCTCACAGAGGCCGGTTATATCGGTGATGATATCGAGAGCGTAGTATCCAAGTTACTTGCGGCAGCAGGCAACGATGTGGAGCGTGCCGAGAAGGGCATCATCTTCATCGATGAGATTGATAAGCTTGCCAAGAAAAAGAACACCAACCAGCGTGATGTCAGCGGCGAGAGCGTACAGCAGGGTATGTTGAAGCTCTTAGAAGGAGCAGAGATCGAAGTGCCGGTAGGAGCCAGCAGCAAGAACGCTATGGTGCCGATGACTATGATTGATACCCGCAATATTCTCTTTATCTGCGGCGGTGCCTTCCCGGATTTGGAAGACATCATTAAGGAACGTCTGAACAAGGCGTCTTCCATGGGATTCGTAGCAGACTTGAAGGATAAGTACGACCACGAAGAGAACTTGCTTAGCAAGGTGACGGTAGAGGACTTACGGAAGTTCGGAATGATTCCGGAGTTCATCGGACGTCTTCCGGTGATCTACTCTTTGGAGGCATTATCCGAGGAGATGTTTGTTCGCATCTTAACCGAACCGCGCAACGCCATTACCAAGCAGTATCAGAAGTTGTTGGCTTTTGATGAGGTGAATTTAGAGTTTACCGACGGCGCATTGCATGCCATTGCCCGTAAGGCCAGAGAGAAGGAGCTGGGAGCCAGAGCGCTTCGTTCCATCCTGGAAGAATATATGTTGGATATTATGTACGAGATTCCGAAGGACGACAACATCGGAACCGTACGCATTACCGAAGACTACATCGAGAAAAAAGGCGGCCCTCAGATTATCATGCGCGATACCCAGCGCCTGGTAGAACAGAAGGCGGCAGGAACCGGGGCACAATAAATATGCAGTCATTTCGAATTACGGATGTCAAAGGTTTTATGGCACAGTTGTTGACCAGAGATGCCTTTGATTCCTTCCTTCTGGTGGAGGCCACCATACACAATCGGGTTGCTTACGTCATTGACGGGCATGTGGCAGGGGAAGAGACCCCATGCGTTCCTTACGGGGACGTACGACCGCTGTGCTTCGATATGATCAAAGGCAGCAAGACGCCGGAATTTTTCCAGTTTGTGTTACAGCTTGCACCGGAAGCAAAAGACAAGTTCATAGAAGATAGTGATGTTGTTCTACAGAGTGCCGATGTATTAAGTCTCTCCATGAATATACGATATCAGAACGATGAGCTGACAATCGTAACAGGAACTTCCCTTCGGATTTTTACTGTGGATCGTTCCTTAGAGCAGCAGTGGGATCAGTGGGTTCGACGGTTTTTAACCCAGGGAAACTACACATTTGAGGAAAATGTGTAATACAATCCGCGTAATATGTCGGTTTCTACTGAAAAATCCGCGAGTTTCCTTTACTTTTCGAAATCGTTATGCTACTCTAACTATGTTTAGAGCAATCTAGACATAAATTTTTTTGGAGGTACTTTCTAATGAGCAAAGGTACAGTTAAGTGGTTTAACGGCCAGAAGGGATATGGATTTATCCTGGATGAGAATGGTCAGGATGATGTATTCGTACATTACTCCGGAATCAACATGGAAGGCTTCAAGTCTCTGGAAGAGGGAGCTGCTGTTGAGTACGAAGTAGTCGAAGGCAACAAGGGACCTCAGGCAGTTAACGTAACCGTTGTTAAATAAGGAGTATTTAGCAACACAATTAATCAGACTTGTTTTCAACGCTGTACCTTTTGATTCTTAGAAATTATATATGGGCAACGGAGATAGACAAATTGATTAGGGGAGAGAACGACATCCAAGTAATTGGGTGTCGTTTTTGCATTGTATGAAGAAAAAATGGTTATCAATACTTACAATTGCATCCGTGACCTTAAGCCTGTGGGGGTGTGGGCTGTCTGATGTGGCAGAAGCACCGGGGCATATTGCCCAGGAGATCAATGCGTTCATTGATGCCCAGGTAGCCAAGAGTCAAATCGGTGAACCGCAAGCGGTGGAGTCGATTTCCGGGGACAAGTATGTCTATGGAACTCTAGACGATGACGAACAGTTAACCTATGATGAACTGTTGCATGCCATCCTTACCATGGATACCGATGTGCCGCTTTCTACCAAGTCCGTGGAGCAGGTGGACAAGGTCTATAACTGTATCCTGGCAGACTACGGAGAATTGTTCTGGATTTCCGGTTATTCTTATCAAACCTATCAACGTCAGGACCGGGTCATTGGAATCTCTTTTACCCCGACCTACACGATGACCCGGGAGACCAGGGAGCAATACCAGAAGGATATCGACGCGGTGGTGGCAGAGTGGATGCAGGAGGTGCCTGCAGGAGCCAGCGACTATGAGAAGGCTAAGTTTGTCTATGAGACCATTATTTCCCGTGTGGATTATGATATTGAAAGCCCAAACAATCAGAACATCATTAGTGTGTTCTTAAATCATGCTACCGTATGCCAAGGCTATGCGGATGCGGCAGCCTATCTGTTGTCTTTGATGGATATTCAGTCCTCCATCGTTACCGGCCGGGCCAACAACGAGAGCCATGCCTGGAACTTGGTGCGATTGGACGGGGATTACTACTATATGGACATTACCTGGGGAAACAGCCGCTACCTTAACGCGGATGCCACCGAAGGGAATATGACTAACTATGCGTACTTGAATATTACCGGTGAGGAAATTGCCCAGACCCACCGCAGTGAAGTGGTGTATGAGCTGCCGGATTGTACGGCGATTACCGACAACTACTACAATCGGGAAGGATTGTATTTCGCAGTTTGGGATCCGGATGAAATCGGAGCCGCTTTTGCTGATGCTTACTACGGTGGAGCCGATATGGTGTCGGTCAAATTCGCCGGCAACGACCTCTACAATCAGGCGGTGGATTACTACCTGACACAGGGCAGATTCATTGATTATTGTAGGGAATTACGGTCACTTGCGTACATCGAAAGTCCGGAGATGAGCGTGTTGACCTTTATGTTTTAGTTTTATAAAATAGATAGAAGGGGCAACCCGAATAAATTGTGGAGAGACGGCATGTACAAGATTATTATTGATAGTTGTGGGGAGATTCCTCAGAATTTAAAACAGGATGGTCGATTTGTAAATGTTCCGTTGACTTTGGAGATTAATGGCGAGGAAATCATCGACGATGAGACCTTTGACCAGGCTTCTTTTCTTGAGAAGGTAGCGAAGAGTCCTACCGGACCGAAGTCTGCCTGCCCATCTCCGGCTTCTTATATGAAGGCCATGGAAGGCGACGCAGACCATATCTATGTGATTACCCTTTCCGCTCAGTTAAGCGGTTCTTATAATAGTGCGGTTTTGGCCAAGAGCCTCTACGAGGAAGAGTTAGAGGATGAGGATGAAGACCGTGAGGTACGCATTCACGTATTTGATTCCAAATCAGCTTCCATCGGAGAGACCTTAATCGGTATGAAGGTGGCAGAATTGGAAGAGGCCGGTTGTTCATTTGAAGAAGTTGTGGAACAGACCGAAGCATATATTTCCGAGCAGCATACATTCTTCGTATTGGAGACCTTAGAGACCTTACGTAAGGCCGGACGTCTGAGCAATCTGAAGGCGATGATTGCAGGTACCTTGAATATTAAGCCGGTTATGGGTTCTACCGACGAAGGCAACATCCAGCAGTTGGGACAGGCCCGTGGTATGGCCAAGGCATTGGATAAGATGGTAGAGTGCTTAAAGGCAGTCTCCATTCATCCGGAGCAGAAGATCCTTGCAATTTCCCATTGCAATGCGCCGCAGGCAGCAGAACAGCTGAAGCAGCGGGCACTGAAGGCTTGTTCCTTCAAGGATGTATTTGTAATTGATACCCGTGGCGTGAGTAGCATGTATGCCAATGACGGCGGGTTGATCATGGTATTGTAGGAATGACATACGAAGAGATTGTACAACGAATAGAAGAGAGTCATCGTTTCGGTAAGGCAAGTGGATACGAAGTCAGCAGCGAGATGTTAGAGCTATTGGGACATCCGGAAGCAGGCAAGCGCATCATCCACATTGCCGGAACCAACGGTAAAGGATCAACGGCAGTTTATGTAAGTTCTATCTTACAGGCTGCCGGTTTTTGTGTAGGCATGTTTACATCGCCGCATTTGATTGATTTTACGGAGCGCATTCAGGTAAACGGAACGCAGATTCCAAGAGACGAAGTGGTTCGCTTGGGACAGAAGCTGTTAGAGCTGCCTATGACCTTAGAACCCACCATGTTTGATTATTGCCTTGGCATGGCGTTATTGTATTATGAGCAGCAGGAGTGCGATTATATTGTCTTAGAGACCGGACTCGGCGGTCGATTGGATTCTACCAACGCTATCGGTGTAGTACCGGCTGTTAGTATCATTACCCGCATTGGGTTTGATCATATGGCATACTTAGGAAATACCCTGGCAGCGATTGCGTCTGAGAAGGCCGGCATTTTAAAACCTGGAACCCGGGCGGTCCTTGGGGTCAATGATCCGGAAGCGGATGCTGTGTTACGCAGTGCCTGCATTGAACAGGGAATTGCGTGTTACGATTTGAATGATGCGAATGCAGAGGAGATTCGTTCCTTTGTAATGTCACATCGAAAGGCAGTGATGCCGGGCACCTATCAGGTGGAGAATGCCATGACTGCGGTGGCGGCAGCGCGGATTCTGTATGAGATGGGAGCCTTAGCGCCGAAAGTGGCGGATGAGAAGATACTAGAACAGGTTATCCTAGAGGGCTTATCAGCTTCGGTTTGGCCGGGACGCATGCAGCAGGTGGGAGAGGAGCCGATCTTTTTGGTAGATGGGGCGCATAACCCACAGGGCGTGGCGGCGCTTCGGGAAAGTTTGGAAGAGCGTTTTCCGGGACAGCAGGTCGTCTTTTTGATGGCAGTGATGGCAGATAAGGATTACGAGCATATGATTGCAGACGTGCTTCCATTGGCACGCTGCTTCTATACGGTCACC
>JAGDAL010000325.1 GCA_017959525.1 Lachnospiraceae bacterium
TCGGAATCCGGAGAACGTAAAATGAAGCCCTCTTTCTTACCGCGAATCACCGGCACGCGCAATAATCTGGAACGATTCTGGGTAGACCAGGTAATATACTTCGGTGCCTCATTTTCTCCGAATCGAAGGTAAGATTCCTTGGTGGTGTTTAAGAAAATCGTAATATCACGCATACGATTTAACACACCGGCCATGAAGTAATCCGTTACCTCCGGATGTACCTCTTCCATCGGTCTTCCGGCTTCCAACAAATCAATCTTTAGGTGCAGGCCGTTACCGCTCTTGCCTTCTAGCGGCTTTGGAGCAAAGGACGCATACACACCATTTCTGGCAGCGATGGATGTAACAACGTTCTTATACGTAATAAAATTCTCTGCAGAACGCAGGGCATCCGCACCCTTGAAATCAATCTCGTTCTGTCCCGGACCCGCCTCATGATGAGAGGTCTCCGGATGCAATCCCATCTCTTCCAAATTCAAACAAATCTCACGACGAATATTCTCTCCGCGATCCAGTGGCGCAATATCATAATATCCACCGTTGTCCCAAGGAATATTGGTTGGATTTCCATCTTCATCCGTCTTAAACAGATAGAACTCACTACGCAATGCCACACGCACACTAAAGCCCATCTTCTTGCACTCTTTGATGGTGTCTCGTAAAAACTTTCTGGCATCATACGGGAACGGAACACCGTCGGATGTAATCACATCGCAGTAAAAACGGATAACGCCGCCCTGCTGTGGACGCCATGGCAAGGTACTTAAGGTTGCCGGATCCGGAATCAAAAAAAGATCCTGATAGATTGGATCTTCGAATCCCTGAATGCGAAAGGAATCAAACCCGATACCAACATCAAACGCCCGCTCTAATTCATCCGGAAGAATCGAAACGTTTTTATGTCTTCCGAAAATATCACAAAAAGCCAGTCGTATGAATTTGACATCATTCTCCCTTACATATTCCAATGCTTCTTCTCTGGTATAACCTGCCATAGTATAATTCCTTTCTCCTGGAAAAATAAAAAGGGCGTTCGGTAATTTAGGGGGCACGAAACTAAGGTACCCAACCTCAAACTACCGAACGCCATTGTTCTTCGTAACTATTTAATACGGAATAAATTTACTACAAAAAACAAAAGGTGTAAAGATGATTTTTTACTTAAAATTAATCCTCAAACGGAATTACGGATCCGTTGTAAGTAGACTTGATGTAATCCTTGATTTCATCAGACTTCAACACCTCAACCAGGCGAAGGATTGCTTCGTTCTTCTCGTTGCCTTCCTTCACACCGATGATGTTTACATAAGTAGTAGCTGCATCGGAATCACTGCTCTCATATGCAAGTGCATCCTTTGCTACGGAGTAACCAGCCTCCAAAGCATAGTTACCGTTTAATACCACATAAGAAGTCTCATTTACAACACGTGCTACCTGTGCAGCCTCTAACTCAACGAACTTGATGTTCTTCGGATTCTCAGCAATCTGGTTGATGGTAGCGGTCAGGCCTGCGCCATCCTCTAAGGTAATCAATCCGTTGTCCTGTAACAGAAGAAGTGCTCTCGCCTCATTGGTCGTATCGTTCGGGATGGCAATGGTGTCACCGTCTGCGATATCATCCAAGCTATCCTTGGTTCCAGGGAAAATTCCGAATGGCTCATAGTGAATGCCACCGACGCTAACGATATGAGTACCGTTCTCCTCGTTGAAGGACTCCAAGTATGGAAGATGCTGCATGTAGTTTGCATCGAACTCTCCGGACTCTACCACTTCGTTCGGAATTACATAATCTTCGAATACCTTAATCTCCAGGTTGATGCCTTCCTTCTCTAAGATTGGCTTCGCCTGCTCCAAAATCTCTGCATGAGGTGTTGGGGATGCTGCAATCTTAATGGTGGTTGTCTCAGCAGGAGCTGCTGCCTCAGTCTCAGTCTCGGTTGCGGCTGTATCAGTTGCGGCATTATCAGCCTTAGCTCCGCATCCGGTAAGCGCTCCAATGGTCAAAATTCCTGCAAGTAATAATGCGTTTACTCTCTTCATGTTTGTTCCTCTCTTTCTCTTTTTCCTTACTTTCTTTTATCTAAAGCCTTAGCTACCTTCATTCCGATGGTCTGGAATAACTGAACTAAGAGAATTAGCAAAATAACTGTCACAACCATAATGGCTGTCTCATAACGGTAATAACCGTACTGAATGGCAATGGCACCAAGTCCACCGCCGCCGATACTACCGGCCATAGCGGAATATCCTAAAATGGTTGCGGTAGCGATTGTTGCATTTACAACAAGAGACGTTCTAGCCTCTACCAACAACACATGGAATACAATGCTACGTTTAGAGCTACCCATAGCCTGGGCTGCTTCGATGACGCCCGGATCTACCTCTTTTAACGAAGATTCCACCAAACGTGCAATATATGGAATCGCGGAAATCACCAACGGAACAATGGTTCCTTCCGTACCATAACTCTTACCGACAACGGCTCTGGTAAACGGAATCAATAAAATCATCAAAATCAAAAACGGTACGCTTCGTAAGACGTTGGATAAAATATCTAAAATCTTATATACCACCGGCATGGGACGAAGTCCGTCGCGATCCGTTACCACCATGGCAATTCCGTATGGCAATCCGAATAAATAACCGAAAAAGGTACTTAATACCGTAATCAAAATGGTCTCATATACACCGGTAACAATCATCTGGGTGGTTGCATCATTCCAACTCATCTGCATTTACCTCCTCTACTGCGATTCCTCTTTCTTCCAAGTAAGCAACAATATCTGCCTCATGCTTGGAATCCGGAGTTAACTGCAATAACATCTCACCTCTGGCAATACCGGATACATTCTTGGTATTGGCGCCTAAGATGTTGACCGGTTCCATGAACTGCATCACCACATTGGAGATGACCGGCTCATAGGAAGAGTTCTCGGTAAATACAATACGGAAGGTCTTGCCTTCACGTACCTGGCTAACCGGACGATGGACCGGAGCATCGACCTCACCGGATAAATCACGACGAATCAATTCCTTCGCTTCCGGAGACTTCGGATGCTTGAAGACTTCGGCAACCTCACCCTCTTCGACAACGACGCCGCCGCTTAGAATGGTGACACGATTACAAATCTCTCGTACCACCGCCATCTGATGGGTAATGATGACAATGGTAATGCCGAACTTCTCATTGATTTCTTTTAACAGCTCAAGAATGGATGCTGTGGTCTGAGGATCCAGAGCACTGGTTGCCTCATCACACAGAAGAATCTTCGGATTGCTGGCAAGCGCTCTGGCAATGGCCACACGCTGCTGCTGACCACCGGAGAGCTTCGCCGGATAGGTCTTGGCACGATCTGCAAGTCCTACCA